>JAIDKJ010000004.1 GCA_029051835.1 Paramuribaculum sp.
GCTCTGTGGCCTATCGCCACACCCGCTAAGCGCCCAGGAAACATCCTCCGGCAACGTCCTACACATGGACTTCAACAAGCGTGCCGACGGCCACAACGAAGACCTTCACTTCTACGGCAAACTCCAGACTCTCACATCAAGTACTGCGACAGCAGCTGCAACAGCCTGCACTTTTCATGAGCCAGACACTCGGTTTGAGTGGCCGACTGCTGCCGCCGGCATAACGGTACAGTCATCAGCGTATCAATCAGGTAAACCATATACATACACCTATTCTAACCTCACAAAGAATACAGACTATGCAGCAGCCACAAATTATGCCGGTGTAAAATGCATTGAGAACGACCAACTGAAACTCGAGCTCAATTACATGTGGGCATTAGCTAAAAACTATACATATAGCAATCTCTATAAAACAAACTTTACATCACAGATAAGAATCACAGAAACCGAGGGCGGACTATATCTTTACCCTGGTGTAACTTTCAAAATCACGACTAAAAACGGGAAAAAGATCAAAAAAATAACCCTAAAGACACCATATACCAGCACTTACTTCACCGCAGATAGAAGAAAAGCGGCTTTATTTGTATACAAAACGCCCGAGGGAACGGATGATTTCAGTTCGATCACTTCTATAAATACAGCTCAAAATTCAACTACAATACAACGAACCGCTACGGTCACTGATGGAACATACGAATTCAACAACGGCGATAACACCATCAAACGTGCGACCATAGAGATTACGCTGCCGGAAAACTACCCGGGTGAAAACGCTGACATCGTATTAGGATTAAAAAAGGATGGATTGTATCCATGGAATCATACCGGCACAGCGCCTTATAACTTTGCTGCCATAACAGCATCATCAAGTAGTTCCTCTAACATCAACAAACTTCGCGAACCCTTCGGTATTTCGGCAATCGACATCGAATATTATGGCGATGAGGAACTTCCGAAATATATCCGTACCGTAACCTGCGGCATAGACAACAACGACAAGGTAGAAGTAGAGCATAACGGAAGTTTTGTCGATATCACCGCACTCACCGACCTCACCGTCAAAGAAGAGAACAGAGAGAAAATAAAGATCTCGGATGCAACGGTAAAACTCCGCATAGGCGACGCAATTGTTGAGATTACAAAATCAACCACTAACAATACAAGCAAGCCCACCGTAACATTTGACAAAGCCCTCAACCGAATTGGAGTACACGCATATGCCACCATCAAAGCATATCCTGACCCAGAAAAATATAAGTATAACGGCACTGCAGCCAAGCCGTACCAAATGACATATATGGTTCATGGCCTGACACCTGCAAACAAAAAAACATACGCTGCAGCTGAGAGTGCCAAAAATATGGGGGTCAATTCCACTC
>JAIDKJ010000040.1 GCA_029051835.1 Paramuribaculum sp.
CCTACTATGGCGTGTGCGGCGCGCGGAATGGCGTTGCGCAGGTTGCCGCCGTCGATCTCGGCGAGCGACAGTTCATATCTCTTGCTGAGGTTGAAGAGGAAGCGCGCGAGCAGCTTGTTGGCGTTGGCGCGTCCGAGGTGGATGTCGCCTCCGGAGTGTCCGCCCTGTCCCTTGGCTATGTCTATCTTGAAATATGTGAAGTCGTTGGGCGCGAACGACCGGTTGTAGTTGAACGTGCACACCGTATCGACGCCACCGGCGCATCCCACGAATATCTCTGCATCGTCCTCGGAGTCGAGATTGAGCAGTATCGATCCGGAGATCATGTCGCCCTCAAGGCCGAAAGCGCCGGTCATTCCGGTTTCCTCGTCGACTGTCACGAGCGCTTCGAGCGGGCCGTGCACGGAGTCGGGATCGGTCATCACCGCGAGAGCCGCCGCCACTCCTATGCCGTTGTCGGCTCCGAGGGTGGTGCCTTCGGCGCGCACCCATTCGCCGTCGACCACGGTGGTGATGGGGGTGTTTTCGAAGTCGAACGACTTGTCGTTGCTCTCACACACCATGTCCATATGGCCCTGAAGTATCACCGTGGGCGCATTCTCATGGCCTGGTGTGGCCGGAGCCGATATGACCACGTTGCCCACCTTGTCGGTCTTGGCCTGCAGATTGTGTTCCTTAGCAAAATCGAGCAGATACCGGCGTATCTTCTCCTCCTTCTTTGAAGGACGTGGCACCTTCGTGATCTGATCGAAGATTTCAAAAACCCTTTTGGGTTCGAGTTCTTTCACTGTCATGTCGCAGATTGTATTTTATGGTTTGTAATTGCTATCGCCATATCATCCGCCCGACGTCCGGGCAAAGCCCTGAAGCGTCAAGAGATGTAGCTTTTTGGCAAAGAATGTTAAATTTCAAGCCAAACCGCACACTAAATTACAAAATAAAATCGACACATTGCAAATAATTTGCAGACCTTTCCTATATTTGCACAGCGAAACCGCAACCGACCTATGAAAACTGTGCTTCTGACAATGGCATTGGCGTTCATCGCGGGGCTTCTCCTCGCAGTGAAAACGCTTATGGTCAGAGGAGGGACGTTTCCCTCCCACCACCACAACCATCATCCGGCACGTCGACAAGGCCAGCCCAAAGCGGCTCACGCTACCGACACAGTGAAAAAATCCTAATTAACCTCATATCAGAAATGAAAAAAACGGCTTTACCGTTAGCTATCTTCATGAGTCTTGCCGCCGCTTCGTGCGCCAACCAGAGCGCCGAACAGGCTGCGACTTCCGCCGATCCGACAGCAGAAGCCAAGGCACCGTCCATGAACATCCGCTTTATCGACGCTGACTCCATCACCACCCACTACAACCTCGCAAAAGACTTCAAGGATATCGCCATACGCGCTATCAGCAAGCTTGAAAACGCGCAGCAGAACAAGGGCGCGGAAATACAGCGCTTCGCCGCCCAGATAGAACAGAAATACCGCTCGAACGGCTACCTCTCGCAGGCAAGCTACGAGGCCGACATGAACAAGCTCAACAAGATGCAGCAGGACGCCCAGAACTATCTGGCCAACCTGCAGAACACCACCGACCAGGAGATGGCCGAACAGCGTCAGCAGCTCAACGACTCGATCGAGAACTATATCAAGATCTACAACGCCGGCAAGGGCTACGACGCCATACTCTACCGTCACTCAGGAGTGTATTTCAACCCCGACCTCGACATCACCAACGAGATCATCGAAGGCCTGAACGCACGCTACAACAAGGTTGAGAAGGCCAACTGAGCTATCAGCTGACCGACACACGACAGCATTTTACACAACAGCATACAATCGCAGCCATACCGCTCAACGAGAGGGCGTATCGGCTGCGATTGCGCATCATAATCAGACACCACCACATGCACAACGACATATCCGAGCCGATACTGACGGTGATAATGCCGGTGCGCGACCGCGCCGCCCTTCTGCCCCGCACACTGCTCTCGATCGAGCGCCAGACACTGCGTCCGCTCAACATAGTGATAGCCGACAACGGCTCGACCGACTCCTCGCCGGAGATCATCGAGAAATGGCGGCAGCGCGTGGAGCCTCAGGGAATACATGTGACTGTGGTCTGCGAGCCACGGCCCGGAGCGTCAGCGGCCCGCAACGCAGCCCTGGCCAAAGTGACCACGCCCTTCACACTCCACTTCGACTCCGACGACGAGATGATGCCCGACCATCTGGCCATGGTCGACGCGTATCTGCGCCGCAATCCCGCCACGCAGATACTCCGATGGGACGTGAAGATCATGGACGAGGAGGGGTGGACCACACTGAAAAGCGTCGACGACGAGGATCTGCTGCGCGGACACATACTGCATGCGGCGCTTGCCACACAGCGCTATGCCGTGGCTACGGATCTGCTGCGGAGCGTGGGCGGATGGGACGAGACCCTCACCTGCTGGGTCGATCTTGAGCTCGGCACAAGGCTGCTCGCACACAAGCCCGTCACGGCCTACCTGCGGTGTGAGCCGAGGGTGGTGATACATCCTTCGGAGGATTCCATCACCGGACGTCGCTATGCCGACCGGCACGACGCACAGATGCTGGCTCTCGAAGCGTGTCGGCGCGCCCTGCGCCACACCGACTCCGAGGAGGCCACCGTGTGGCTCGACGCGAAGGGGATGATACTCGCCGGCAACTATGCACGGGAGGGGGAGCCGCAGCTGGCCGAACGCACAGCGTCGGCAATACTTGACGCGGCTGCCGGGCGCGGACGCGCCGTCAGGATGAAGCTTCAGCTCGTGAGGCTCGCCGTGACGATAGCCGGACATGGAGGATGCGCCCTGGCGAAGTGGCTTCTGCAGCCACGTGCCAAGGCGCATCGTGAATGAAATATAGAGCCGCGGGCTATCAGGGCACCGTGACGCTGAAATGGGGATTGGGAGTGTGCTCGCGGCGCACTATCTTCACCAGACAGTCAACGATGTCGGGATGCTCTGCGGCCACATCATGATCCTCATGGATATCGTCGGCGAGATTGTAGAGTTCGGGCTTGCCGCGCTTCACGATCAGCTTCCAGTCGCCCTGACGCACTCCGATCTGGTCTGTTTCGTTGAACTCCCAGTAGAGGAAATCGTGCTTGGGCTGCTTGCCGCGTCCGGTGAGTTCGGGCATGAACGAAATTCCGTCGAAAGATCCCCGTCCGGCGGCCGAATAGCTCTGCGGCGTAGTGCCAACGATATCGCACACGGTGGGGAGCACGTCGTAGAACGCAAGCTGATGGTCGCTCTCGCGTCCGGCCTCGATCACCCCGGGCCAGCGCACTATGAAAGGCACGCGTATGCCACCTTCGTGGCATGAGCGCTTGAGTCCGCGCAACTGTCCGTCGCGGCCGAAGAATTCCGGATCGGCGCCACCCTCCTCGTGAGGTCCGTTGTCGGAGGTAAACACCACGATAGTATTGTCGGCCAGACCCTTTTCGTCGAGTTTTTCCATGATTTCGCCTACGTAGGCATCCAGACGGCTGATCATCGCCGCAAACTGCGCGTGGGTATTGACCGAAGGATTGTAGCGCGACGCTTCCTGGCCTCCCCATGTCTTGTCGAGGAAGAACTTACGCTTGTAGCCTTTGAGCAGCGAATCGTTGGGCTGCACAAGCTCGGCATGGGGCAGCGTGTAGGTGAATATGCCCATGAACGGCTTGTCGGCCGACTGGCGGTCGAGCCAGTCCATAGCCTCGCGATGGATCATATCGGCCGAATACTGCGGACGCTTCAGGTAGTCGTCGCCATACATCGGATACTTTATGTTCTCATCCATCACCACTCTCACCGTGGCCGTGTCGCCGAGAGCGGGGCGATAGCGGTTGAGGAAGTTGGGATAGTAGAGATGAGCCTGGAACTGGCATACGTAGCCGTAGAACTCGTCGACTCCGCGCTTGTCGGGCGTCGATGCCGATCCCTCGTAGCCTCCGGCCCACTTGCCGAACATGCCGGTAGTGTAGCCATGCTCCTTCATTATCTCCGGGAGGATCACCTGCGCAGGGTCGTAAGGGTGCTGCCCGACGACGGAGAAATCGACATTGGATCCGTACATCACAGTGTCGACCCCGTGCCAATACTCCTTGTTGCCACGCACCTCGCAGTGTCCGGTGTGCTGTCCGGTCATCAGCGACGCGCGCGACGGCGCGCTCACCGGGCTTCCGGCATAAGCCTGGGTGAATCTCACTCCCTGACGTGCGAGCGAGTCGATGTGGGGCGTGGATATGTATTTCTGGCCATAGCATCCGAGATCGCCGTAGCCCATATCGTCGCACATGATATATATGATATTCGGACGGTTGTCGGCAGCCGAAGCCGCCACAGCGCCCGCGGCCATCATACCGGCCGCAATTCGCAAAGTATTCATCGGTGTATCTGTCAAGTATGTTTCATTTGCCACAAAGTTAGGAGAAAATCACTATCTTTGCAACAGATACTCTTCAAAAACCACACAGAATCACAAATAAAACGATATGCGATACATCACTCCGATAATGATGGCTTCAGCCTCCGTGGCGCTGGCAGCCACCGACGCCCCGAAGCAGCCCAACATAGTGCTGTTCATGGTCGATGACATGGGATGGCAGGACACCTCTGTGCCCTTCGGCCCTGACACCACCGCCTACAACCGTGCGTTCCACACTCCCGCCATGGAACGCCTCGCCGCCTCGGGAATGAAGTTCACCCAGGCCTACGCCTGCTCGGTCAGCTCGCCGTCGAGATGCAGCCTGTTCACCGGCGCCAACGCCGCCCGTCACCGCGTGACCAACTGGACTTTTGCGCGCGACGCCTCCAACGACGACGGCGCCGAAGCCGCGCGCGACACCATAGCTCTCCCGGAGTGGAACGTCAACGGCATACAGCGGACAGGCGACATACCGCGCGCGTTCACAGGGCCGTCGTTTGTCGAGGAGCTGCGCGATGCCGGCTACCACACCATCCATGTGGGCAAGCTCCACCTCGGAGCCGCCAACACTCCGGGCGAAAGCCCCTACCACTGGGGATTCGAGGTGAACGTGGCGGGAGGACCCAACGGCGGTCCGGCCACATATCTGTCGGAAAAGAACTACGGACATGATGCCGAGGGACGACCCACATCACGCTTCGCCCTCGAAGGACTTGAAAAATACTGGGGATCCGGCACCTTCGCCACCGAGGCGCTGACCCGCGAGGCAATAGCCGCACTCGACCGCGCCAAGAGCTACGGCACACCGTGGTTTCTCTACATGAGCCACTATGCGGTACATGTGCCCATCGACCGCGACATGCGCTTCTACCAGTCGTATATCGACCGCGGCTATTCGCCCAAGGAGGCAGCCTACGCATCGCTCGTAGAGGGCATGGACAAGAGCCTCGGCGACCTTCTCGACTGGATCGACGCCAACGGAGAGGCCGACAACACCATAGTCATATTCATGAGCGACAACGGCGGACTCGCCGCACACAACGGATGGCGCGACGGAGAGCTGCACACACAGAACGCCCCGCTGCGATCGGGCAAGGGCTCGCTCCTCGAAGGTGGCATCCGCGAGCCGATGATAGTGCGGTGGCCCGGACGCACCGCCCCCGGATCGGTGCAGCCCCGCTACGTGATGATCGAGGACTTCTACCCGTCGATACTCGAGATGGCTGGCCTCAGCCCCGATCAGGTGCGGCCAGGCGGAGAGCGCATCGACGGCATAAGCTTCGTGCCGATGATCGACGGCACCGCCGACACCTCGGCCGACCGTCCGCTCTACTGGAACTTCCCCAACACATGGGGGCTCAGCGGCCCCGGCATTGACCTCAACACCGCAATACGCCTCAACGACTACAAGCTCATCTACAACTACGCCACCGGCGAGAAAGAGCTGTACGACGTGGGGCATGACATATCCGAGAGCCGCAATCTGGCCGCGGAGCGTCCCGATCTGGTGAAAGATCTGTCGCGCCGTCTGGGCACATATCTTCGCTCGGTCGACGCCCAGCGACCCACCCTGCGCCGCACCGGCCAGCCCCTCCCCTGGCCCGACGAGAAGTGACCCACACCCCATCATCACCCGAACCAGCCAACCACTCTTCGTTTATGAACTGCAAGAAACTCAATACACGGATGGCCGCTGCGGCCGCGTTGCTCGCGCCTGCACTGTGCATACCGTGGACTATCAGCG
>JAIDKJ010000401.1 GCA_029051835.1 Paramuribaculum sp.
TACGAAAAAGGAGCGTATGGGCCACGAGCTTCACAACGTAGACTGATGACACCGTCGCTGTTTTCTCTCCGGCGGCTGCGAATGGCCGCGCTGACAGTATTCGCCGCACTTATGACCGCAGGAATGTGGTCGTCGTGCGGCAGCGAGGCGGTCTACTCTCCTGAGCTTGCCAAAGCTCTCGACCGGGCCGCACGCAACCGAAAGGAGTTGATGGAAGTGCTCGAACACTATGAGAACGAGCCTGAAAAACTTGCGGCAGCAAAGTTTCTGATCAGAAACATGCATGGCCACTATTCTTACCAGGGAGCCGAACTCGACTCGCTGGAAACTTTTCTCGCACAGCTTACGCGCAAGGAGGTCGACTTCTTTTTCACGCAGGACGAACTCAAACGCTGGGAAAAATTCCTGTTTATCAACCTCCCTCGCAAAGATGACCTGCGAAGCGTGACAGCCGAAATGCTCATAGAGAACATCGATCTGGCATTCAAGCAATGGAAGGAGCGGCCATGGAACCGCAACCTGTCGTTTGAGGATTTCTGCGAACTTATACTGCCCTACTCTATCAGCGACGACCAGCCGGTGAAATGGCGCAAACTCTATGCCGATCACTACAACCATATCCTCGACTCGCTCTATCAGGGCAACGATGTGATTGAAGCTGCCTTTGTGCTGCTAAATCACATACAGAAAGAGAAGTGGATCTACAACGACCAGCTGCTCACACCCCACCGCACGGCCACCAGCCTGTTCAAGAACCGCGTGGGCTTCAGACGCGACTGGTGTGATCTGCTCGTCTATGCCATGCGCTCGTGCGGCATACCCGTAACTACCGACAACATACTTTTTTCGCCCGACAACCACCATTCCTATCAATGGATAGTGGTGCGCGATCCGATAACGTCGGCCTACTATCCCGTAGGCCTTGACGATTATATACCCGACAGGAGCCGACGCCCCAACTCTCCCCGCACCATAGGCAAGGTTTATCGTCAGTCGTTTGCCCGTCAGGAAGAGCGCATGGCGGCTCTCAACGATATACGGTCGCTTCCCGTCAGACTCAACAATCCGTTTCTCCACGATGTAACAGCTCAGTATTTCGGCGAAAACAGCGCCTCTGTCGATATCCGGTCGACCGACTCAAGAATGACGGCGTATCTCGGCTTATGGACCGACGGCAGCTGGGAAATAATCGATACCGGACAGCGCGACGGCGACCGGGTGACATTCCGCAACATCGAACCGGGAGTAATATTCGTTCCGGTGCGACACACCACGGAGGGATTCGTGCCCTGCGGCGACGCATTCTATCTCACTAACGACTCGACAGTGAAAACGCTCCACGCCAACCCCGACCGGCTTGTGCAGAAAGCGCGCCTGCGCCGCACAAGGCCGTTCACCAACGTGGTGGCCATACGCCTGTCGGAACATATCAGCGGCTACACCCTTGCGGCAGCTGACAACTATGCGTTTACAAATCCCGACACGCTCTTGAGAGTGAACGACTCCGATACAGTCTTCGCCGAAAAGCTCGACATCGCACTGCCACGCGACAAGCACTACCGCTATCTGCGCATGAGCGCTCCGAAAGGGAAGCGATTCACGATAGGCGAACTCGACATATTCGACGACGCTGAAATGACGCAGCAGCGCATCTGCCCGGTGATCGAAAAGTTTCCACCCGAATTCAACCCCGAATATCTACAGGACGGAATATATGCCACACGCCTGACACTGCCTGCCGACCGCCACTTTTTCACCTACGACCTCGGACAGCAGCCAGCCGCCATGGCATCGATATCGTTCAATACCGACAAACACTTCATCACCAAAGGCAAAGACTACGAAATCTATTATCTGAATGCCGACGGCAACTGGACGATGCTCAACACCATTACAGCCCAAAAGGCATACATCGACATTGTGGTGCCGGGCAACGCGATGCTGATGATATGCCGCACCGGATCCGACATGAAAGGACAAGCATTCATATATAGAAACGGACGTCAGATGTATTCCTACGATCTGGCGCGGCTCTACCGCTGAAAAAGATTTGGCCGAGAGCGTAATTAGTATTAACTTTGCGACAATCAAACATCACGTCGACAAGCAGCCGTCGGATCAACCTCATGGAAATCCTTACGGGCTGCACAAAATATTAAAAAAGACATTTATTCATAAAGCTTCGTCATGGATCAGAAACTCGACTGGGCCAACCTTTCGTTCGGCTATATCCCTACCGACTACAATGTACGCTGCCGCTATCGCGACGGCAAGTGGGGCGAGATAGAAGTATCGTCGTCCGACACCATCAATATGCACATGGCCGCCACGGCTCTCCACTACGGACAGGAGATATTCGAAGGACTTAAGGCCTTCCGCGGCGTCGACGGCAAGGTGCGCATATTCCGCATTGAAGACAATGCCAACCGCATCATATCATCGGCCAACGGCATCAAGATGGCTCCGGTGCCGGTGGATCTGTTCAAGAAGATGGTGATCAAGGCCGTCGAGCTCAACGCCCGTTTCATACCGCCCTACGGCAGCGGAGCATCGCTCTACATACGCCCCATAGAGCTTGGCATGAGCGCCCAGATCGGTGTACACCCCTCGTCGGAATACCTGTTCATGGTGATGGTGACACCCGTAGGACCCTACTTCAAGGAGGGATTCAAACCCACCAACATCTGCATCATGCGCGAGTTTGACCGCGTGGCGCCCAAAGGCACCGGACGCTGGAAAGTAGGCGGCAACTACGCCGCAAGCCTTGAGGCCGGCGAACGCGCCCACGAGCTCGGATATTCGGCCGTACTCTACCTTGATCCGCGCGAGAAAAAGTATATCGACGAATGCGGGCCGGCCAACTTCTTTGCCATCAAGCAGGGACGTTACATCACCCCGGCATCGGAGTCGATACTCCCCTCAGTGACCAACCGCAGCCTGATGCAGCTCGCCCGCGATATGGACATCCCGGTCGAGGAGCGCCACATACCCATCGAGGAGCTTGCCGAGATCGACGAGGCGGCAGCGTGCGGTACGGCCGCCGTAGCATCGCCCGTAGCCGAAATCCACGACATTGACACAGGCATCAAGTATATCTTGTCCAAGGATCACCAGCCCGGC
>JAIDKJ010000402.1 GCA_029051835.1 Paramuribaculum sp.
CCCATAGGTCACACCCGTCAAGTATCAGGGTGAGAAGGGGCGCGGCAACGACCCCGTAGTGAGCTACGATCTCGGCGGCAGCGTGGTTATTCCCGCCAACTTCGCCTACACTCCTGAAATGATCAAGAGCGAGCTTTACCTTGAATTCAACGTAGAGCAGGGCAAAAAGCAGTATGTGCTTCCTCGCGTCAAGGTAGCTGACGGCGTCATCGCCACAGCCGCCCTCGCCAACGTCGGCACAGTCGATCCGGCTATCGCCCCCGACAAGTTCCAGCGCATCATCAACGAGAAGTACAGCGCCGACATCCGCTTCCTCATCAATCAGGCCAACATCCGTCCGGGCGAACTCAAGACCGCACAGATGGAAGCTTTCAACAAGGATCTGAAGGCAGCCAACGCCGACACGTCGCGTGTGATCAAGGAGCTCAACATCTCCTCTTATGCATCGCCCGACGGCTCGCTCGAATTCAACACACAGCTCGCAGAGCGTCGCGAGGACAACACTACCACATATCTTGAAAAGCAGCTCAAGAAAGACAAGATCACAGAATTCGGCGAACTCACCGCACAGTTCACCCCCGAGGACTGGGAAGGCTTCCAGAAGCTTGTAGCTGCCAGCGACATCCAGGACAAGCAGCTCATCCTCAGCGTCCTCTCGATGTATAAAGATCCCGAACAGCGCGAACGCGAGATCCGCAACCTCGCCAATGTATTCGAAGCTCTGGCCGACGAGATCCTGCCGCAGCTCCGCTACTCGCGCATCACAGCATCGGTCGACGTCATCGGCAAGAGCGACGCCGAGATCAACCAGCTCTTCGACACCGATCCGTCGAAGCTGACCGTCGACGAGCTTCTCTATGCAGCCACTCTCACTGAGAAGCCTGCCCGCAAGGAAGCTATCTACACCGCTGCCACCCGTCTTTTCCCCAACGACTTCCGCGGTTTCAACAACCTCGGCATGGTCAAGTACGAAATGGGCGACTACGCAGCAGCAAAAGCCTGCTTCGCACAGGCTCAGAAGCTGGCTCCCAACGCTCCTGAGGTGCAGATGAACCTCGGTCTGATCGACCTGCTCAACTCCAACTACGACGCCGCCAACCGCTACTTCGGCAATGCCGCCGGCCTCAACGAGCTTGGCGACGCTCTCGGAGTATACTACCTCAAGAAGGGCGACACCGCAGCAGCCGTGAAGGCATTCGGCAACAGCAAGACCAACAACGCCGCTCTCGCACAGATCCTCGCCAAGGACTACAGCAAGGCTAAGT
>JAIDKJ010000403.1 GCA_029051835.1 Paramuribaculum sp.
GGTCATGAGTGTGGTGGAGGTGGTGGGGGTCAGTCCGAGCGGGCACACTTCGGGGGCGCCGCCGGTGAAGAGCGTGGCGTCGGCTCGCGATGCCAGTTCGCTCTCGGCATTGCCGGTGATGACTATCGACGGTATGCCGGGATAGAGTTCGTCGGCCAGACTGAGCAGCTCTACTATCTCGCGGGTGCGTCCGGAGTTGCTCACCAGGAGCATCACGTCGTCGGGCTGTAGCACACCGAGGTCGCCGTGCTGGGCTTCGCTCGGGTGAAGATTGACTGCCGGAATGCCGGTGGATGCGAATGTAGTGGCTATGTTCATAGCGATCTGTCCGGCTTTGCCCATGCCTGATGTGACGAGCTTGCCGCCACGGTGTTTCACGTGGTCGACGATCAGCTTGACGGCCTTGTCGAAATCGGGGGTGTAGGGTATCGATGCCACGGCTTTGCTTTCGGCGTCGAGTATGTCGGCCATGGTGGCCTTTATGTCGATTGTGGTGTCGGTCATTTAGGGGTTGTTTTCTGCAAAATTAATGCAAAGCGCCGTAATCTGCAAATATCGCGATGCGAATCGCCGGCGATGGATCGCGGCGTGTGGCGGAGTTGCCGTCTTAAGGCTCGGTCAGAGTTTTCTCTGCTCGTATTTCTCCACGGCCTTCACCCATTCGCGGTCAATTGCCTGTCCTTTGGCGGTGGCGGGATCGAATCCGGCCATGACGGTCTGTCCGACACATTTGGTCTGTCCGGTGACGCCGTTTACGATACGCTGCTCCATCTTGAAGCTGTGGGTGCTGACGGATGTCACCTGGGTCCATACTTCAAGCGATTCGTTGAAGTAGCTCGGCGAGTAGAAGTCGCAGCTTATGTGGACTACGACGGCTTTGATGCTGCGCCAGTCCTGGCCGTCGGGGAGCACGGCGGAGAAGTAGTTGACCTTGGCCAGATCCATGAAGCTGAGGTAGACGTTGTTGTTGAGGTGTCCGAGCATGTCGATGTCGGTAAACCGCATCTGCACGGGGAGTACGTGGTGGAAAGGATATTTCGCTTCCGGCACCTTCGGGTTGTCGGACTGCAGTAGTGTGCCTTCTTGCATATTCAGTGTATTACTATCGATGTTATAACGTTTCGACCCACCCGTCGGTTGATTTGTTCGATAAGTGTCGACTTGTGAAATCCGAGTTCGTTTTTGAGCGATGCCGAGGTGAGGTAGACGTGCATGACGCCGTGGTCCACATAGCGGTGGGTTGTATAGCGGTTGACGCCCTGGCCCACCCCTTCGGGCCATACGAAACATGCGCGCTGCTCGGCGTAGGTGTCGGAGTGGCCGCTCTGCTCCACGAGCTTGCTGAATATTTCGGAAAACAGCTGCGGTTCGGTGCGTTTCATCGTTCGGGGGTGAATGCTCCGTCGCTGACCGTCCACATCCTGAAGTCGCCGGCCATCAGGCTGACGATCTCGTCGAGATGCTTGCGGTTGGTGTCGGTGATGAATATCTGTCCGAAGTCGCGGCGTGCCACCAGCCGGATGATGCGTTCCACGCGCCGTGAGTCGAGCTTGTCGAAAATGTCGTCGAGCAGCAGCAGCGGACGCATTCCTGTGGCCTCGCGCAGGAATTCATACTGTGCCAGCCTCAGTGAGGTGGTGAAGGTCTTGGTCTGTCCCTGCGATGCCGTGCGGCGCAGTGGCATTTAGTCGAGTGTCATCACTATGTCGTCGCGGTGGTGGCCGA
>JAIDKJ010000404.1 GCA_029051835.1 Paramuribaculum sp.
GGTATAGGGTTGACGACATGGCTCGTCTGGGCTCTGATCGGAGCGATCGGAGGCTATATGTGCGGCAGGCTTCTGACTTCGGGCGGAGTGCCGGCGGCGGTCAACGTAGTGGTGGGCATCGCATCGGCCATCGGTGGCGGATATGCTTTCATCCGTTGGTTTGGCGAGAATGACTACGGACAGACCATATCGCTTTGCGGAGCGGTGGTGGTGTGTGCGGTGGTTCTGTGGTGTCTGAGCTTCATATTCAGGCATAAGGATGCCGATTGACGCCCGTTGCCGGCATTGTCGGCGGCCGTCGGAGCAAAAAAACGTCAGACACACCGTAATCATGACCAATTTCTTCGTAACTTTGCCGATATGTTACGAAGAGCCATACCACTGATTATAATATTTTGCGTGGCGGCCAGCATGGGAGCCGCTGGACAGAAGAAAGAGCCTGTCATAGCTCCATCCTACGCCTGGACCATGCTCCCGCCGCTTGGACTCCATGAGGCGGCCACCATCGACACACTGTTGCTGGACTACTCCATGGAGTCGGTGCCGTCGGCCATATCGCCGGCGTGGGCCTCGACCGGCAATCTCGGTTCGCCCGGCATCAACATGATATTGGCCGACAGGCCTGCGATGAGCGATTTTTTCTTCCGCGACGCCATACGCCACTGGATACCTATGCAGGGCAACCACAAGTTCTACAATACGCGCATACCGATGACTCTTGTGAGCTATAACACTTCGGGCGGACGCGAAACGTCGCAGGATCGGCTGCAGGCCGATTTTTCGGGCAATGTCAACAGCCGTCTGCAGTTTGGCGCGTCGGTCGATTATCTCTATTCGAAGGGCAGCTACGCCAACCAGGCCGACAAAAATCTGTCGTGGGGCGTGGCGTCGTCGTATATGGGTGACCGCTACGAACTGCAGACCTTCATCAATCATTACAACCTCGTGGCCAAAGAGAACGGCGGTATTACCGACGACCTGTATATAACCAATCCTGAGGTGCTTCAGGGCGGTTCGGCCAAGATCGATCCGAAATCGATACCGACTTTACTGACCGGAGCGCATTCGAGGGTCACCGGCTCGGAGTTCATGGCCAATTCGCGATACAAGGTAGGATACTGGCACGTGACTCCTCCCAACGACTCCATACCGGGCGATACGATCGAGCACCGCACATATATACCGGTGTCGAGCTTCATATGGACTCTCGACTACAACAAGGCGCGTCATGTGTTTGACAACACGGTGCCTGCGGCTGTGGAGGATTACTGGCGCAACACGTATATGTCGGGCAGCCACACCCACGACAATACCTCGTACTGGTCGCTCTCGAACACTCTCGGAGTGTCGCTGCTCGAGGGTTTCCACAAGTATGCCAAGGCGGGTCTGGCGGCATACATCACCCATGAAATCAGGCGCTACAACCAGACTGTCGACAGCATTCCGCTGGCCGGCGCCGACCGACCGGAGGGGCTGACGCCCTATCCGTTTGACAGCAAGCTGAGGCCGAAGGTGACCGAGAACCTGCTTTATGTAGGCGGTCAGCTGACCAAACAGTCGGGCAGGCTGCTGAGATATGATGTGACCGGCAGGCTCGGCATAGCCGGACCGGCTGCAGGCGATGTGAAGGTGAATGCCAATCTGTCGACACTCTTCCGGCTCAAGGATGATACGGTGAGAATCAACGGATATTTCAATTTCGCAAACGAGGAGGCTCCGCTGCTGATGCGGCAATATGTGTCGAACCACTTTATCTGGAAAAACGATTTCGGCAAGACGCGTCGTGTCAAGGCCGGAGGATGGCTGCGGATACCGCTTACAGGCACCTATATCAATGCCGGAGTGGAGAATATACAGAATCTGATATATTTCGGCCCTGACTGCCTGCCGGTGCAGCACAAGGGGAGCGTGCAGGTGGTGAGCGTAAATCTGCAGCAGAATCTGCGCTACCGTGCGCTCAACTGGCAGAACAATATCACGTATCAGCTGACTTCGGACCAGACGGTGCTCCCCGCGCCCAAGCTGGCGGTGAATTCCAATCTGTTTGTCTATTTCAAGGTGGCCAGAGTTCTGGAGGTGCAGCTCGGACTCGATTGCGACTACTATACGCGTTATTACTCTCCGTCGTATCAGCCGGCCACAATGGCTTTCTACAACCAGCGCGAGGTAGAGGTGGGCAATTATCCGTTTATGAATCTGTATGCCAACATGAAGCTGGGCCGCACGCGCTTCTACGTCATGATGTCGCATATCAATCAGGGACTGACAGGCAAGAATTATTTCGCCATGCCCCATTATCCGATGAATCCACGGCGTTTTCAACTCGGGCTTTCAGTGGATTTCGCCAACTGAGATGCTCCTTACAAAATCACACACCTGACAAATGATGCGACTCCGCTATGACCGCAAGCCCAATTCGAGGTTTGCACTATATGGCCTGCTGCTTGTGGCGGCTCTGACACTGATGCTGTGTGTGCGCACATGCAGCATGCCTACCTTGCGTGTGGCCGAGCGGCATCCGTCGGGAGGCGACACGATCGATGTGGCTATCGAATACGGGCCGTTGTCGCTCTACCGCTACGACGATACTCTCGGCGGTTTCTCCTACGATCTGCTCCGGCAGATGGCGTCGGAGCGCGGTCTGCATCTGAAGTTTCATCCCGTAGTGGCTCTCGGAGAGGCTCTGGACGGTCTGGACAAGGGATTGTTTGATATAGTGGTGGCGGCGATGCCTATGACGGAGCGCTACCGCGAGCGCTATGCATTCACCGCTCCGGTGTATCTCGACCGTCAGGTGCTCGTGCAGCTGCGCGATTCGACCGGCAAGGCTCCCATAGGCTCGCAGCTCGATATGGCCGGTCACGAGGTGTGGGTCATGGCACAGTCGCCTGTGGCCGACAGGCTTCACAATCTTGCTTCGGAGATCGGCGATACGATCTATGTGGTGGAGGATCCGGCCTATGGCAGCGAGCAGCTGTTTCTCATGACTGCCACCGGCGAGATACCGTCGGCTGTGGTCAACGAGCGGATAGCGCGCGCCATGACTGCGGATTATCCGCAGGTGGATATATCGACGGCTGTGTCGTTCAACCAGTTTCAGTCGTGGCTGTGCAGAAAAGCCGACTCACTGCTAGTGAGCCGGCTCGATACCATCATGGAGGCGCAGCGGCATACGGAGAGTTACCGCAAGCTTTCGCGCCGTTATTTTCCCTGAGCGTCGGGGTCGTAGATAAGGTCGGCTTCGCGTGAGCCGTCGGGGGTGGTGAACACGAATGTGAACATCCATTTGACCAGTCGCGTTTCGGGTGTGGAGAAACTACCCACAGGCAGTTTTATCATCACGTCGTTCCATCCCTTGCGGAGTTTTACGGGCAGTGGCTTCCGGGCCGCTGCATTTTCGTTTGTAAGCGATATCTCGTTGCTTCTGTTGCGGTGGGTCGACTGCCATGCCGGCGGGGCGACAGTATCTCCGTTGATCCATATACGGCTCTGGCGATAGTCCCATCGGCCCTGATCGGGGGCTATGTCGGGTTCCGATCGGCTGTAGTTCTGTGTTTCGGCCTGCAGTCCGACGGTCTGTTCGACGGGCGAATATACGCGTGTGAAGGCGTAGGCCGTGTGGTCGGGCTGGGGATTGTCGTAGAATCCCGGAATGGTTGCCGGCCCCCAGACGTGGCGCAGGTAGATGCCTGCACCGGTAGTGCGTCGTGTAGTATATACAGAGTCGGCATAAGTGTAGCTTCGGGCGGGTCCTTCGGTTTCGGGCGGGAACTGCATGGCGAGATCGCCTCCATTGGGGAATGCGTCGGTTATGCGCCAGTGTACGTTGGTCTGCTTCACGTAGGGTATGTC
>JAIDKJ010000405.1 GCA_029051835.1 Paramuribaculum sp.
GCGTTGGTACGCACGAGAGTCTTCGTATATTTTGCAGCGAGGTTCATGATTGCGCCGAAGTCGCCGTCGAGTTCGGGATCAGTGGTGGGCACCTGACCGTCGTAGACGTCGCCGGTCGATCCGTTGAGCGAGATCCAGTCGCCCTCGGCGTAGGTCTTGCCGCCCATTTCCACAGTCTTGGCCTTGTAGTCGATGCGGATTTCGCCTGCACCGCTGACGCAGCACTTGCCCATGCCGCGAGCCACAACGGCCGCGTGAGATGTCATGCCGCCACGCATGGTGAGGATACCCTGCGCCACAGCCATGCCACGGAGGTCTTCGGGCGATGTCTCGATACGCACGAGCGGCACTTTCTTCTTCGTTTCCGCCCAAGCCTCGGCATCGTCGGAACAGAACGCGATCTGGCAGGTAGCAGCACCAGGAGAAGCGGGCAGACCCTTGGCGGCCACTTTGGCCTTCTTAAGCGATGTCTTGTCGAACACCGGATGGAGAAGCTCGTCGAGTTTCTGCGGCTCCATACGCATCAGCACGGTCTTTTCGTCGATTTCGCCGGCACGGAGCAGATCCATGGCTATCTTCACCATAGCAGCACCGGTGCGCTTGCCGTTGCGGGTCTGGAGCATCCAGAGCTTGCCGTCCTGAATGGTGAACTCCATGTCCTGCATGTCCTTATAGTGGTCTTCGAGCTTATGAGCTATGTTGATGAGTTCGGCAGCGCAAGCGGGCATCGACTCTTCGAGCGAAGGATACTTGGAGGCACGCTCCTCTTCCGATATGCCCTGCAGGGCAGCCCAGCGGCGCGATCCCTCTACGGTAATCTGCTGAGGAGTGCGGATACCTGCCACGACGTCCTCGCCCTGAGCGTTGATCAGATACTCACCGTTGAACATATTCTCACCGGTAGCGGCGTCGCGGGAGAATGCCACGCCGGTAGCCGAATTGTTGCCCATGTTGCCGTAGACCATAGCCTGTACGTTGACAGCTGTACCCCATTCCTCGGGGATCTGGTTCATGCGGCGGTAGAGGATAGCACGCTCGTTCATCCAGCTGTCGAACACGGCGCAGATGCCGCCCCAGAGCTGATCCCAGGCGCTGTCGGGGAAGTCCTTGCCGGTGAATTCCTTCACCGCACCTTTGAAGAGCTTCACCAGACGCTGCAGGTCGGCCACGTCGAGATCTGTGTCGAGCTTCACGCCCTTCTCTTCCTTCACCTTGTCCATGATCTCCTCGAAGGGATCGATATCGTTCTTGCTCTTGGGCTTCATGCCGAGCACCACGTCGCCGTACATCTGCACGAAACGACGGTAGCTGTCCCACGCGAAACGAGGATTGCCGCTACGGGTAGCGAGCGACTCAACGGTCGCATCGTTCATGCCGAGGTTGAGCACGGTATCCATCATGCCGGGCATCGAAGCGCGCGCACCCGAGCGCACCGACACGAGGAGAGGATTGGAGGGATCATCGAATTTCTTGCCGGTCAGCTGCTCGACATGTGCTATGGCGTCGCGCACTTCCTTGTCAAGGCGCTTCACCACTTCGTCCTTGCCATACTGAGTATATTCGGTGCAGACTTCCGTAGTGATGGTGAAGCCCGGAGGCACGGGCATACCCAGCAGATTCATTTCAGCCAGATTGGCGCCTTTGCCGCCCAGGAGATTGCGCATTGAGGCTTCGCCTTCAGCTTTGCCGTCTCCAAACGTGTAGACTCTTTTCATTGGGTTGGGTTTTAAGATTAAATTGTTATTTTGCAATTTGAATTTTGATATTTTGTTTCGGTTTTGCCGTACGGACTGCGATACTTCGGAGCCGCACTGTGTTTGACATGGGAGAGTATGCAAATTTAGGAAAATTCCTTTATCCACGAAATATTTTTTTGTCTTTTTATAGAAATATACTCCTACATCGGGTGCCGAATCTGTTTTTTAGAGAATTTATGAGTAGCTTTGCAGAAATTTTTCATTTATAATGGGACGCAAGAAAAAAGATCTGCCTCTGCTTGAGGGTGTGGAGATAACCGACGTAGCCGCCGAGGGCAATGCCCTGACACGCATCGACGAGATGGTTGTGTTTGTGCCGTTCGGCGCTCCGGGCGACATCGCCGACATAAAAATAGACCGGCGCAAACGCAACTATGCCGAAGGACATATAGAACGTATCGTCAAGCCATCGCCCATACGCGAGGAGCCGCGATGCGAGCACTTCGGAGTGTGCGGAGGATGCCGCTGGCAACATCTGCCCTACAGCTTTCAGCTCGAATGCAAACAGCGACAGGTGACCGATGCGCTGCAGCGCATAGCCAAAGTGGAATTGCCCGAAATATCGCCCATACTCGGTTCGGAATGCCGGTGGGAATACCGCAACAAGATGGAATACACATTTTCCAACCGCAAATGGCTGACATTCGACCAGCTGCGCAGCGGCGAAGAGGTGCCCGACCGCGACGCGGCCGGATTCCACATTCCGGGAGCGTTCGACAAAGTGCTCGACATCAACCGTTGCCATCTGCAGGACGATTTCACCAACCGCCTGCGCCTGTTTGTGAAAAACTACGGCAAACAACACTCACTCCCCTTCTACGATCTCAGAGCGCAGAACGGACTGCTGCGTACGCTCATGGTGCGCATCGCATCGACCGGACAGATCATGGCCGTAATGGTGACCGGAGTCGACGATCCGCAACCCACGGCCGCACTGATGGATGCCATCGCCGCAGAATTCCCCGAAATAACATCGCTGATGCTCTGCGTCAACACCAAGCTCAACGACTCCATAGCCGACCAGGAGATACGCCTGTGGCGCGGCACCCCCTACATCGAGGAGGAGATGGAGGGACTGCGGTTCAGAGTCGGTCCGAAATCATTCTACCAGACCAACTCGGCCCAGGCCTACGAGCTCTACAAAGTGGCCCGCAACTTTGCCGGACTGACCGGCAGCGAACTGGTCTACGATCTTTATACTGGCACCGGCACCATAGCCAACTTCGTCGCCCGGCAGGCCTCAAAAGTGATCGGAATAGAATACGTGGCCGACGCCATTGCCGACGCCAAACTCAACTCGCAGGTCAACGGCATAGACAATACGCTATTCTTCGCCGGCGACATGAAGGACGTGCTCACCGACTCTTTCATAGCCGACCACGGACGCCCCGACGTGATGATCGTCGATCCGCCACGCGCCGGAATGCACAACGATGTGGTCGACGTCATACTCCGTGCCGAGCCTCAGCGCATTGTCTACGTAAGCTGCAACCCCGCGACCCAGGCACGCGATCTGGCTCTTCTCGACGCCAAATACAAGGTCACCGCCGTTCAGCCGGTCGACATGTTCCCCCACACACACCACGTGGAGAATGTGGTGCGCCTCGACCTGCGTCAGCCGGCCGACGCATCCGCCGCTAGCGAAGCGGCCAGCGAAGAATTATAATAATATGGATCGCCCGTCACCTCACGTCCGATGAAGGCGGGCAGATCCACCTCTTCGTCCGCTCTCTCGAGCTCTATCTCGGCCACCGTCAGCGGAGCCAGCGCTCCATGAAACTCGTCGATCTCCCAGCGGCCCACACGCCAGCGGGTCTTTTGCAGAGGAGCCGTCAGCGCACACCGCTCTATCATCGCCTCGGCATCGGCCACCGGCACCGGGTATTCCCATTCATCGCGTTCAGCGCCATGATTGACACCCTTTACAGTCAGCCACGCGCTATCGCCCGCGATTCTGACCCTCACCGTCGATTCAGGCCGTGTCGACAGATAAGCCTGGGATATGAACGTGCTTGAATCGGCCACAAGCTTGTAGTCATCGGATACCACCAGAAATTTCCGCTCGATTTCCTTCGCCATATTCTGAAGATTTTTGGTTATAACAACGACAAAATTAAACAAAATGATCAACATAGGAAAAACCAACACTCTCAAGGTGAGCCGTCTTGTAGATTTCGGCGCATATCTTACCGACGACTCCAACGGCGCAACGGAGATCCTGTTGCCCCGGCGCTACGTGACCGACGACCTGCGTCCGGGCGACGAGATCGAGGTGTTTGTCTACAACGACTCCGAGGATCGTCCAGTGGCCACCACCGAACGCCCTATAGCCCAGGTGGGCGAAGTGGCCGTGCTTGAAGTGGTAGGCAACTGCCGCTACGGGGCTTTTCTCGACTGGGGATTGCCCAAAGACCTGCTTGTGCCGTTCGGCGAACAGCGGGCGCGCATGAAGATAGGCGGACATTATCCGGTCTACATATATCTCGACGACGCATCCAAACGCATCGTCGCCTCAGCCCGGCTCGGCAAATTCTTAGGCAACGTACTCCCCTCCTACGCCACGGGACAGGAAGTGGACGCCGTGATCTATGAACGCACCGACATCGGCTACCGCTGCGCTGTCGATTCGCTTCATCAGGGCATGCTCTACTCCGACGAGATATTCCGCCCTGTCAGCATAGGCCAGCGACTGAAAGCCTACGTGAAAAATGTGCGCCCCGACGGACGCATCGATCTCTCGGCATCGCCCGACGCCAAGCAGCGCACACGCCAGCTCGCCGACCGTATAGCCGCTACGATCGAAGCAGCCGGCGGACATATCGCCATCTCCGATGCATCATCGCCCGAAACCATACAGGCGGCCTTCGAATGCAGCAAGAAAGACTTCAAGAAAGCCGTCGGCCATCTTCTCAAGACCGGACGCGCCACCCGCGAGATGTTCGGCGAGTAAGCCCGTCAGAACGGCTTACGGTATTTGTCGGGAGCCGAATCGGCCAGAATGCTCAGATATGAAGCGTAGCGGCTCTGTGATATAGCGCTCTCCTCAATAGCTTCCCTGACCGCGCACCCCGGCTCATGGGTATGGGTGCAGTCGCCGTAGCGGCAATCCGCCGAAGCCTTGAATATCTCAGGGAAATAATGACCTACCTCGGCGGCATCGAAATCAATCGTGCCGAAACCCTTTACTCCCGGAGTGTCGATGATCGCACCGCCTCCGGGCAAGGCGAACATCTCCGAGAAAGTAGTGGTGTGCATACCGGTGTCGTGAGTGGTCGAAATCTCTGCCGTACGCAGTTCCACACCCGGAATCAGACGATTGATCAGCGAGCTTTTGCCTACGCCAGAATTGCCCGAGAGAAGCGACGTCTTGCCCGACATGGCCTCGCGCAGACCCTCTATACCCTCTCCGGTCAGCGTTGACGTATGCAGCACTCTGTAACCGATCGAACGGTAGAGATAGCTCACCGCCTCAAGCAGCTCCTCGCGCTCCTGATCGCCATGACACAGGTCGGCCTTGTTTATGACAAGAGTGGCCGGCACGGCATAAGCCTCGGCTGTAGCCAGAAAACGGTCTATGAAGGTCGTAGACGTGACCGGGTGATAGAGCGTGGCTACCAGAAACGCCTCATCGACGTTGGCAGCAATGATATGCGCCTCCTTTGATAGATTGCTCGCACGTCTGATAATATAGTTCTTACGGGGCATTATGGCCGTGATAAACGGCGTAGTGCCGGCATTGCCGTCAAGTTCCACGCGGTCGCCGACGGCCACCGGATTGGTGGTACGGATCCCCTTGAGCCTGAAATTGCCCTTTATTTTAGCCTGCACCTCGCAGCCGTCGTCGGTAGCCACGGTATAGAAACTTCCCGTATTGCGTATTACGGTTCCTGTCATAATCATATCGCTACAAAGAGGCTGCAGCGCCGGGCTTCAGTATGAGAAGACAGCGCTGCAGCCTCTTGTGTGGTTGTTATCAATCACTCTGTCGGTTGTCGGTCAACGAGCGAGAGTGATAAGAATTTCCTTATTGTCCTCGCTCTCTTCAAATTTGATCTTGTCCTCACGGGCAAGCCATCCGAGAGCGGCGCAGATCTCTTTCTCCTTCAGTTTGGTGATCTTTTTGACCTGCTTGATGTCGAGTACGTCGGCCTCATTGAGTGCGTTCCAGACCTTGCCGGCCCAACATCCGATGGTTTCAGTGTTCATCTTTCTTAAGTTTTTTTTTTAGTAAAAAGTGGATCATAAGCTGTTGTGCGCTGCAAAGGTACAAAAAAAGTCTGAATTTTTGTCTTTTACGCGTAACAAATCTGCACACCTAAAGGTTCAGAGCACAGTCAAGACCTCTGCACTCCTACCTCTGCCCTGCCCCCCCTGCACTCAACACATCTTCCGGCGCCCCGACGGACACCACAACGCCTGCGGTCACATCAACGGCTCGGCTCTACGCTTAGGTATGCCCAGACTGACAGCACGCTGTGCATCGGCTCTGGCATCGGCCGGTCTGTAACGCAACTTGTTGAGCAGCGCCCTGTAGAGATACAGTTCGCCGTATGCCGGATCAATCTCCAGACCACGGGCTATATCGTCGGCCGCCTCCGACAGACTGCCGCTCATTATATGGGCTATAGCCAGCGACGCATAATGCTCGGCGCGCGGACTGGCCTCCACGACCTTGCGCAACGGTCCTACAGCCTGCGCATAAAGTCCCCTGCTGGTAAGAAACGTGGCTTTGGCGAAATTGGTGCGCACATCCCCCGGAGCCAACAGCTCCAGACGCTGCAGATCAGCGACCGAACTCACCGAGTCGCCGCTGCCTATCGTTGCAAGCACATGAAAATAAAGCGCGTCGACATTGAGCGAATCTATCGCCAGAACCCGCTCCCAGTCGGCAAGCGCATCGCTCTGACGCCCCATTGCCGAAAGCACCTTGGCCCGGTTGGCGATAAGCACCGTGGCATTGGGAGCCATCCGCAAAGCGTCGTCGAGCGTGGAGAGAGCCATCGAGTCATTGCCCTGATAGAATCTAACCATACCGAGGTTGGACATCAGCAATACATTCGACGGATTGGCTGGCTCCATCCTCATGGCCTTGAGAAACAGACTTTCGGCCAGCGGCCAATCAGCCTTCACACAGGCACTGTCGGCCTGCTCCACAATGCGCAGATACGGACCGGGAAGATCGGCCTCGCTCTGTGCCGCAGCGCTGACAGCCATCATGGCCACTGCGGCGATAAAACATAACAGACGTTTCATAACGCGAAGATAGCCACACATTCCATAACATCATGCCAAGCCACCCGTAAATATTGTTAAGAGCGCCTTACCTGAAATCTCGAGGCAGTGATTAAAGATTCACCGGCATGACAAGGGGCGGTGCATCCGACTCATACGAGTCGCGACACACCGCCCCTATGGTATGTATTGATCTTTCAGAAGTAATTACTCTGCCTTGTAAAGATCCATCTGTGCGGGATTGAATGATGCTATGAAATCGGCATGGCGGGCAACCTCGCTCTGTGCGAGCTTGCAGTAGACGCCGGCCGAACGGCTGAAGCCCTCATTGCGGCTTGCGTCGGAGAGGAGCAGATAGCCCATGATGATATTGCCGGCCATCTCCACCATGCGGCGCGCCATGAAATCGGTGTAGGCTGTGTCGTTGACAGCGGTCACGGCAGCCACAGCTGTTTCATACTGTGCGGTCAGACCGATCAGCACATCCTTGATCCACTGCAGATCCTCGCGCACCGGCTGAGCCTCATATTCGCGTATCATAGCGAGATAGTTGCCCGTGGTGACGTGGCGTATCGCCGCTACGACCTGAAGCTGTGTGGTGCCCTCATAAATGGATGTGATGCGCGCGTCGCGGTACACACGCTCGCAGGCATAGTCCTTCATGAAGCCCGAGCCGCCATGTATCTGGATGCAGTCGTAGGCATTCTGGTTGCAATACTCGCTGCCCATGCCCTTCACAAGCGGAGTGCAAGCGTCGGCAAGCTTGCTGTAATGCTTCATTTCCTTGCGCTCGTCGGGAGTGAGCGAACGCTCTTTGGCGATATCCTCATAGATCTTGTAGACATCCACGAAGCGAGCGGTTTCATAGAGCAGCGCGCGCGACGCATCAAGTTTGGCCTTCATCACCGAAAGCATCTCGGATACAGCGGGGAACTCGATGATAGCCTTGCCGAACTGCTTTCGGTCCTTGGCATAGGAGAGAGCCTCGCGATAAGCACGCTCGCTGACGCCTACCGACTGGGCTGCGATACCCAGACGCGCGCCGTTCATAAGAGCCATCACATATTTGATCAGACCCATGCGGCGCGAACCCACGAGTTCGGCCGGAGCATTCTTATATGTCAGCTCGCAGGTAGGCGAACCCTTGATACCCATCTTGTTCTCGATGCGGCGAACATCCACGCCACCGTTGCGCTTGTCGTAGATAAACATCGACAGGCCGCGGCCGTCGCGAGTACCCTCCTCCGAACGTGCGAGCACGAGATGAATATCGCTGTCGCCGTTGGTGATGAAGCGCTTCACGCCGTTGAGCACCCAGCTGCCGTCGGGCTTCTGAGTGGCCTTGAGCATCACCGACTGAAGGTCGGATCCGGCATCAGGCTCGGTGAGGTCCATCGACATGGTTTCACCGTTGCAGACGCGGGGAATGTAGCGCTGCTTCTGGTCCTCGTCGGCAAATTCGTAGATCGTTTCGGCGCAGTCCTGCAGTCCCCACAGATTCTCGAAGCCGGTATCGGCACGGCTCACGATGTCGGCGGCCATGATATACGGGGTTATCGGGAAATTGAGTCCGCCCAGACGACGCGGCATAGCCATACCCATCAGGCCGGCCTTGCGGCAAAGTTCGAGGTTCTCCTGTGTGCCTGGCGCATATATCACGCGTCCGTTCTCCACTTTCGGTCCGTCGTGATCCACTCCTTCGGCGTTGTCGGCTATAGTGCCGCCGCAGATGTCGCCCACGATTTCAAGCACCTTGTCGTATGAATCCATCGCGTCGGCGAAGTCCATCGGTGCATAGTCATATTTGGCGGCATCTGAATAGTTGCGCTCCTTGAGTTCGACGATCTTCTCCATCAAAGGATGGTTGAGATGATGCCTGAGATCAGGATTATCGGTATAAAAATTAGCCATTGTCTTTACTTCGAGTTCTTTTTGTAGTACTTGATGAGTTTGGGCACGATCTCCTCGGCGTTGCCGGTTATCACGTAATCGGCGATAGTGTTGATGGGAGCCTCCGGGTCGTTATTGATGGAGATGACCATAGCGCTGTCCTGCATACCGGCGATATGCTGTATCTGTCCGGAAATACCGCAGGCGATATAGAGCTTCGGGCGCACTGTCACACCGGTCTGTCCGATCTGACGGTCGTGATCGACAAATCCTGCGTCGACAGCCGCGCGCGATGCGCCGACCTCTCCACCGAGAGTATTGGCAAGATCGAAGAGAAGATCGAAGTTCTCTTTCGAGCCCATGCCGTAACCGCCGGCAACGATGATGGGCGAGTTCTTGATGTTGACCTTTGACTTTTCGATGTGGCGGTCGATGATCTCCACTACATAGTCCTCGGGGCTGATATATTTCTTCACGTCGAGATTCACCACCTTGCCCTTGTGGTTCTCGTCATGAATCTGCTTCTTCATCACACCTTCGCGCACTGTGGCCATCTGCGGACGACAGTCGGGATTGACGATCGTAGCCACGATGTTGCCGCCGAATGCCGGACGGATCTGATAGAGCAGGTTTTCGTATGCCTTTCCGGTCTTCGGGTCAGTGTGCGGACCGATCTCCAGAGCCGTGCAGTCGGCGGTCAGACCGCTGTGGAGGCACGAGCTTACACGCGGACCCAGATCACGGCCGATGCAGGTGGCGCCCATCAGGCACACCTGAGGCTTGATCTCCTTGAACAGGTTGATCAGCGCCGAAGCGTGAGGGTTGGAGGTATAGGGATAGAGCTTCTTGTCCTCAAACTTGTAGACCGTGTCGGCGCCATACTTGAAGATCTCCTTCTCCACGTCGTGGAGCTTGTCGCCGATTACCACTGCCTCAAGCTTCACACCGAGGTTGTTGGCGAGCTGTCGTCCCTTGGTCAGCAGCTCAAGGCTGACGTCGGCCACCTTGCCGTCGTCATATTCGCAATATACTATGAGATTGTTGGTGTCTGCCATATTGTTTTCTTTGACATTTAGAGGTTAACGAACGGCATCAGCCTATCGTGTGGTTGGCTAAAAGTTCCTTTATCAGACCCTCGAGCGACTCGTCGTCGTTGTCGAGCTTGCGGCTCTCCTTGGCGGTGAACACCACGTTGACGATATTCTTCACTTTGGTCGGCGAGCCGGGCATGCCGATCTGTTCGGGATCAGCGTCGACATCGGCTGCGCTCCATTCGCGGATGGTCAGCTCCGGACGCTTGGCCACGATCTCCTTGATCTGCTCGGGCAGCTTGGCCTGCTCCGACTGCGATGTGGCATATTTGAAACGCATCAGACGCATGGCATTGCGCGGACGGCAATCGGGTGCCGAGCCGTTGACTGTCACCACGCAAGGCAGCGGAGCCTTGACTGTCTCGACGCCGTTTTCAAGACGACGCTTCACGATAATATGACCGTTGGCCACTTCGAGAATGTCCTCTGCGTAAGTCACCTGAGGCAAACCGAGCTTCTCGGCTATCTGAGGACCCACCTGAGCGGTATCGCCGTCGATTGCCTGACGGCCGCCGAGAATAAGGTCGTAATTGCCGATCTTCTTCACCGCCTGGGCGAGCGAATAAGATGTGGCCAGAGTATCGGCGCCACCAAGCACACGGTCGGTCAGAACGATGCCGCCGTCGGCACCGCGCATCATAGCCTCGCGGATTATCTCCGAGGCACGGGGAAGTCCCATTGTAAGAAGAGTGACTGTGGTTCCGGGGTTGGCGTCCTTGATACGGAGCGCCTGCTCAAGCGCGTTGAGGTCCTCGGGGTTGAAGATGGCGGGGAGAGCGGCGCGATTGATGGTGCCGTCCTCTTTCATTGCATCTTTGCCAACGTTGCGGGTGTCAGGCACCTGCTTTGCGAGCACAACGATGTT
>JAIDKJ010000406.1 GCA_029051835.1 Paramuribaculum sp.
CACCAAAAGCGAGTTTAAGCTTGAGCCGGCACCTGAATCGGCGACGAGGTACAAGAGATTTGCCTACACGGTTTATATCGACACACTGCTGATGATACTGCGTCTGTCGGGTCACAACGCGGGTCTGCGTCAGCTTTCACCTTTATCCGGCCACACAATCCATCCGGCTCTTTCGGCAAGCAAACTTGTCCGCGCCCTCCGCGATGACGATCAGATCAAGGGTATCATTGTGCGTAAAAGCGAGCAGACAGATGAAATGGCCGACGCTATCGCTCCGATCTATTTCGCTCTGACCGAATCATCGGCCTACAAGCAATACACCAAGGCTAAAAGCCATGAGATGGCCGACGATGTGAAATTCTGGGCCGCTGTACTGCCTACTGTAGTGCTTAAAAACGAGAAGTTCGTCGAATGCGCGCGCCGCAATCCCGATTTCAGCATATCCGGTCTTGAAAAGGGTGTGGATATGGCTGTGGCTACTCTCGAAAGTTTCAGTGACAACCGCTACATGCTGCGCGACGCCTCACGATCGCTGACCGCATCGCTCGACAAAGCCTATGAACTTTATCATGCATTGCTTCTGCTTCCTGCCGAAATCACGGCTCTGCGGGATGTGCGCATCGAAGCCGCGCGCCATAAGTTTCTGGCTACGGCCGAGGATCTGAATCCCAACACAAGAATGATCGACAACCCGATCCCCGCAAAGATCGCTGAGTGCAATGACATGACCGAATACCTGAAAGCCAATCCTTTCAGCTGGGACAATGACCTCGACATGATACAGCGTCTTCTCGACCGGATAATGGAGTCGAAAATATATCAGGACTACATGGCAGCTCCCTCGACCGACGATCAGACCGACTGTGAGTTCTGGCGATCGATCATGAAGAATGTGATACTTCCGTCGGATGATCTGGCGGAGGCTCTTGAGTCAAGATCGGTATATTGGAACGACGATCTTGAAATAATGGGAACATTTGTCCTGAAAACCCTTAAAAGGATCGCGTCGTCGCCTGAAGCGCCCATCAGCCTTCTGCCGAAATACAAGGACGATGAGGATGCCCGGTTCGGTTCGGACCTGTTCATGAACGCCGTGAATAACTTCGACGAATAC
>JAIDKJ010000407.1 GCA_029051835.1 Paramuribaculum sp.
GCTCTCTATCTGCCGTATGCGTTGGGTGAAGAATTCTTCCAGTTTGCGTCCCTCTTCGCGTCGGTATTCCACTAATGCGTCGGTGGCCGCGTCGACAGCTTTAATAAGCGCGTCGCTCTCGTCGTGCCCGTCTTCGGCAGGTGTCTCGGCTTTCATGATGTCGGGAAGTCGCATCAGCAGTGGCAGCCAGTCGGCAGGCTGTGGCGCTCCTATGGCCTCGGCAATCTCTTCCAGACTTTTCTTGTAGGCTTTGAGCAGCGGCAGGTTGAATTGTGTCGGTGCTTCGCTGCTGATGTTTTCCACGGTCACGATAGCCTCGACTTTGCCGCGCTCTATCCGGCGTGCCAGACGGTTGCGCATCTCCAGTTCAACCTCTCTGTAGGCCGAGGGGAGGCGGAGCGACATGTCGAGCTGTTTGCTGTTGAGCGATTTTATCTCGACCGTTATCTTTTTGTGTTCTGTTTCGACAACCGATTTGCCGAAGCCTGTCATTGATAGCAGCATTTCAGTAAGGTGTATATTGACTGGTTGATATTCGTTGTTATTGTCTGACAAAGTTAGGTAAAAAAGTTGAATCATGAACAATTCTTTGAGGTGTGAATATCCGTTGAGCGGACAGCAGAGCGTGTAGTTGTTAGGATCAATGCGTTGGATTGGCCGGATTGGCCGACATGATGTTTGAATTTAACGGCGAAATAGCGTAACTTTGCACAAAACTTGAACAATGGCAGTAATATTGAATATCGACACCTCGACGGAGGTATGTTCGGTCGCTTTGTCGGCTGAAGGGACAGTGCTTTGTCATCGTGAGGAATTCGAGCAGCGCAATCATGCCACTCTGCTGAGCGGTTTCATGAAGGATTGCCTCGATAGGCTCAGAGAGCTTGAGCTTGCTTTGGATGCAGTGGCCGTATCGATGGGTCCGGGGAGCTATACGGGACTTCGTATCGGTCTGTCAGAGGCCAAGGGACTCGCCTATGCAATGGGGCTTCCGCTGATTGGTGTCGACACTCTTCAGCTTCTTGCCGTGTCGGTGATGTTTTCAGGACAGGAGTATCCCGAAGGCGCCCTCTACGCTCCTATGATCGATGCCCGCCGTATGGAGGTGTTCACCGGTGTGTATGATCAGGCTCTGACGCCGCTTATGGAACCGGCTCCGATGATTCTTGATGCCGACAGCTATGCCGGATTTCTGGAACAGGGACCGGTGTTGTTTTTCGGTAATGGCAGCGACAAGGCACGCGAGGTGATCACTTCGCCAAACGCTGTTTTTGTTCCCGACGTAAAGCCTCTGGCCGTAGATATGATAGCCCTGTCGGAGTTGAAGTGGAGTCGCCGTGAATTTCTGGATCTGGCTTATTCCACTCCGTGGTATCGCAAAGAGTTTCAGGCCACTTCGCCGCGTGATCCTTTGGCCAGCAAGAGCGCGAGCAGCAATCCGCGCACGGCGAGATAACACAGGAAGGCCAGCCACAGGCCATGATTGTGCATCGTTGGCCAGGCGAGCAGATATATGGTGAAATAGACGGCGGTGGCACACATCATAGAGATGAGCATCGACCGTGTGGCCGTAAGGCCAATGAATATGCCGTCGCATACAAATGCCATGAATCCGGCCAGCGGAATGCAGAATGCCCATGCCGCATATTCGTTGGCGGTTGCGAGTGTGGAGTAGTCATCGCACAGTATTTCGAGCAGGGCGGTGCCGAGTGTGGCGTAGCCGGCAGTGAATATCAGGGCGACGGTGGCCGATGTGATGATCAGCAGCCTGTATGCCTGTGTCAAGGCCCGGCTTCGGCCGGCTCCTGACAGTTTCCCGCATATGGCTTCGGCCGAGAAGGCGAATCCGTCCATAAAGAAGCTGAATAGTGTGAACAACTGCAGGAGCAGGGAGTTGGCGGCGAGCACTTCGTTGCCTTGCGTGGCGCCTGTGCGTGTGAACCACAGCGTTACCCCCACCAGACATAACGTGCGTAGAAATATGTCGGTATTTATCCTGAAAAATTTCAGCAGATCCTGTCCTGCGACAATGGTCATGATTCCCGGAAATGCGGGGCGGTACTTGATGCGGCACACGATGACTGAGGCTATAAATCCGATCCACTGCGCCGACAGTGTGCCTATGGCCAGTCCGTAGATGCCCATATCCATAGCCAGCGCCAGTGTGAGGCTGACGGCAATGTTGACGGTGACCGTAAGAATGGATATCCACATGGTCACTTTGGAATTTTGCATGCCGAGAAACCATCCGGCCATGACAAACGAGCCGAGTACGGCAGGCGCTCCCCATACGAGCGTCATGAAGTATTCGGTGGCCATAGCTCCGGCACTGTGCTCCACTTCCATCATATATAGCAGCATGCCACACAGGGGTGTGCGCATGACGATGAATGCCATTCCGATCGTCAGCGCTACGGCGATCGCCTGATACAGCACTTTGGCCTGGCGCACCGTATCGGCGGCTCCATAGGCCTGGGCGGTGAGCCCGCTGGACCCCATGCGTAGAAATCCGAAGAGCCAGTAAAGCAGGTTGAACATGTTGCCCCCTACAGCTATCGCGGCAAGAAACACCGCGCCCCCCATGTGTCCCGCGATAGCCACATCGGTCATGCCGAGCAGCGGCGTGACCAGATTGCTTGCTATCGCGGGCAATGAGAGGGCGATGATGTTGCGGAGCAGCGGTTTTACACCGCTGTCGGACGAGCTTTCATGCTCTGCCATGCGAGATAGATGATCAGTGCGATGTAGACGGCGATTCCGAGTCCCTGTGTCAGAGCTACGGGCATCGTGTTGACATATTCGAATCCGGCAAAACGGGTGAGCGCTGCGAATACTCCGAAGAGCGCGCCTCCGGCTATGAGTCCTGATGCTATGAGTGTGCCACGGTCGCGGCGTGCATCGTTGACGGCCTTGTCCGAGGAACGTGTGCTGACAAACCATGCGATGGCTCCGCCGACAAGCAGGGGGGCGTTGAGTTGCATGGGGATGAACATTCCGAGGCAGAATGCCAGCGCAGGCACTCCGAGCCAGTTGAGAAGCACAGCCAGTACGGCGCCTGCGATGTAGAGCATCCAGGGTGTTTCACCTCCCATCATGATCGGTTCGATCACTTTGGCCATGGCGTTGGCCTGAGGAGCAACGAGCGCGTTGGGGCCGCTAAAGCCGTAGACGTTGTTGAGAAGGAGTATGACACCGCCGACGGTCGCCGCCGAAACGAGTGTGCCTAAAAATTTCCAGCTCTCCTGTTTGCGGGGCGTGGATCCAAGCCAGTAGCCGATCTTGAGGTCGGTCACAAATCCTCCTGCCATCGAC
>JAIDKJ010000408.1 GCA_029051835.1 Paramuribaculum sp.
GTGTCATCGGTGATTTAGAAGTGTCTGTAGGCATGATGTCAAGTCGATTCTGCAAAATTAACTTTATTTGTTGGCTTAATGACAACGCTGAATATTAATTTTGCAAAAAAATAGCAGCAACCAAGACATTATGGCAATGACCACAGTCCCCAACCGATACGGTTTCGGTGCGCTCTTCGATCTCGACGGAGTGATCATCGACAGCGAAACGTTATATACCGGCTTCTGGAACGAAATCGAGGCCGAGTTTCCCACCGGCATACCTGATTATGCCATAGCCATAAAGGGACGCACTCTGGAGTCGATCATGGGGGAGTATCCCACCGAAGAGGTAAGGCGCGAGATCACGCGCCGGCTCATGGAGTTTCAGGCCGCGATGCGGTTCACCCCTCTGCCGGGAGCGGTGGAGATGCTCGAGGCGCTCGCTGCGGCGGGAGTGCCGGCGGCGCTGGTGACGAGCAGTGATGCCGTAAAGATGCAGCGGCTTTTTGACATGATGCCGCGTCTGCGCGGTCTGTTCGCTACGGTCATCGACGGCTCTATGGTGACACATTCCAAGCCCCACCCCGAAGGATATTGCCGTGCGGCGCATGAAATCGGGATGGAGCCTGAGAGGTGTGTGGTGTTTGAGGATTCGCTTCAGGGGCTTGCCGCCGGCCGTGCTTCAGGAGCGGCGGTGGTAGGGCTTGCCACTACATATCCCGCCTGTCGGGTGGAGCCGCTGGCCGATATGGTCATATCGTCATGGCATGAACTGCCGCTGGAGCGTCTGGTGGAGTTTATGCGTGAGGTCAGACGGCCTTGAAGCTCATGTCGAGGCCTTTCACGGAGTGGGTCAGTGCGCCTACAGATATGTAGTCCACTCCACATTCGCCATAGGCACGAAGAGTGTCGATGGTGATGCCGCCTGAAGATTCCACTTCGGTGCGTCCGCCTATCAGTTTCACGGCCTCACGCGTGCGCTCGGGTGTGAAGTTGTCGAGCATGATGCGGTCCACGCCGGCCTCGAGAGCCTGCCGGATCTCATCTTCGTTGCGCACTTCCACTTCGATCTTCAGATCCTTTCCTTTGGCTTGGCAATACTCTTTGGCGCGCTTCACGGCCTCGGGTATTCCTCCGGCGAAGTCCACATGATTGTCCTTGATAAGTATCATGTCAAACAGGCCGATGCGGTGGTTGGCACCCCCTCCGATCTTCACAGCCTCCTTTTCGAGCAGACGCATTCCGGGAGTAGTCTTGCGGGTGTCGAGCACCTTTGTCTTCAGGCCTTCAAGACGCTCCTGATAGCGGGCTGTCGTGGTGGCTATGCCGCTCATGCGCTGCATGATATTGAGCATGGTGCGCTCTGTCTGCAGCAGCGAGCGCACGCTCCCTTCCACTTCGAAGGCCACGTCGCCCGGTTTTACGTGGGCGCCATCGGTCAGATACACGGTCATTTTCAGTTCCGGATCGAAATATTCGAATACTCGGCGTGCCATGTCCACGCCGGCGAGTATGCCCTCCTCTTTGATGATAAGCCGCTGACGTCCGCGAGCCTCGGCAGGGATGGTCGATAGTGTTGTGTGGTCGCCGTCGCCCACATCCTCGGCAAAAGCGAGCCGTATCAGTTCGGTGATAAGCTGGTCGTTTGTTTCCATGTCGGTTTTTATGTATTTTTGCACACAAAATTAATAATCTTATCCCGACTCCACAACTTCAATTACGATGAAAATTACGATTATGGCCGTGGGACGCACCACTACCGCCTATATAGCCAAGGCCACCGACGACTATATCGGCCGCGCGTGCCATTATATGCCTGTGGAGATGCTTGCCGTGGCCGATATCCGTCAGACACGGTCGCTTACTATGCAGCAGCAGCGCGACAAGGAAGGGGAGCAGCTGTTGCAGGCTTTGCAGCCGTCGGATATGGTGGTGCTGCTCGACGAGCACGGACGTGAGATGACTTCGCGTCAGTTTGCCGGATATATCGAGCGTCAGGCCGTCAGCGGTCGCCGTCGCCTTGTTTTTGTCATAGGAGGTCCTTATGGTTTTTCCGATGCGGTCAGGTCGAGGGCCGATGCCATGATATCGCTATCGCAGATGACATTCTCCCACGAAATGGTGAGGCTGTTTTTTGCCGAGCAGATCTACCGCGCGATGACCATACTGCGCGGCGAGCCGTATCATCATGATTGAGCCGCTTATAGTCAGGCTTGTATGAGATCGGTCAGTACCATGTCGGTCACAAGCCAGTGGTCGGGGTTCATCCTTATTGATGTGTCGGTAGCGATGAGTCGGCCTGCGGCTATGTGCGGGGCGGCCTCGTCGAGCAGACGTTGTGCGGGGCGGCAGCCGAACAGGCGGCTGAATTCGCCACGGTCTATGCCCTCCGATGTGCGAAGGCGTATGATCAGATAGTCGTTGATGCGTTCGTCGGCATTCTCCTCTTCGGCGATGGCAAATCCTTTGCCTCCGCTTTCAAGGTATGATTTTATGTCGGAGGGGTTGTAGCGTCTTGTCCGGCCGTCGAAACTGTGTGCTCCCGGACCGAGGCCGATGTATGGCGAAAGATCCCAGTAGCCGCTGTTGTGTATGGCCCGGTGTCCCGGAAGGGCGAAGTTGGATATCTCATAGTGGTCATATCCGGCTTCGGCGGTGAGTCGTCGCAGCATGTCGAACATTCCGGTGGCTTCGGCATCGGTGGCCTCCCTGACGCGTCCTCGGTCGCGCATGGCGTGGAGCCGTGTGCCAGGTTCATATGATAGAAGATAACACGACAGATGTTCCGGCCTGCGCGATGTCACCTCTGCAAGACTGGAAGCGAACGATGCGGCGGTCTGTCCGGGCAGGCCATATATGAGGTCGGCGCTGACATCGAGCCGCGAGGCCGTCAGCAGATCCAGGGCTTTGAGGGCGTCTGCGGCAGTATGGCGCCGCCCTACGGTGATAAGCTCTTCATCGCATAGCGACTGTATGCCCATGCTGACGCGGCTTACGGGGGTGTCGCTTATCCATCTGATAAATTCGCTGTCGACATCTTCGGGATTCACTTCTACGGTGATCTCGGTCATGTCAGGCGTGGCGAGCAGCGTAAGTATCCGCTGAAGCAATCGGCGTGGCAGCGCCGAGGGGGTGCCTCCTCCGATATACAGTGTCGGTCGTGATTGCAGTCCTTCGGTTTCTTCCCGGCGCCATTCCCATTCGGCTTCGAGGGTGTCGCAATATCGTTCGGCGAGTTCGATGCGCGGGAGCGAGTAGAAATCGCAATATGCGCATTTCGAGCGGCAGAAAGGCACATGGACGTATATCATCGTATATCTCTTTCAGAAAAGTAATTGTGTAGCGCGGATGATCAGTCGGTCTTGCCGTTGCGTCCGCATATGGCCTTGAAGTGGCAGAAACTGCATGACTTCTCGTCGTCAGTGGCCGCAAACGGCACTGACGGATCAAAAATCTCCCTAAGCACAACGTTCAGCCGCTCTCTGAATCCGTCTATCAACTGATGGTAGTCGGTCAGGTCATCGAGCCGGTAGCGGTCAGATTTGATTTTTATGGGCTGTATGCCGCTCAGTGCCATGTCGCGGAACTTATATATAAGCGGCTGTATGGCTTCGGACTGATCATGCCGTGCGGCGTAGACCATGCAGTAGATTATAAGCTGTCTGACCGCTTTTACGTCGCAGTAGCCGCGTGCGAAGAGGCGGTCGAGATCGGCGTCGATGGTGGTGCTGTCGCCGCCGGTCTTGTAGTCGACGATGCGCAGGCGTCCGCCGACGCGGTCTATGCGGTCTATCCGCTGTTTCAGCCGGAGTGTGAAGGGGAGTCCGGCGTCGATTCTGGCGAAAAACGGTTCCTCTGCCGAGATGAATGTGAACGGGGTCATATCCTTCTCTTTTCTCAGCATGGTCAGGATCAGCTCCTCCACGAGTTTGCCGGCTATCAGCGCTTCTCCTTTAAGCGGATTGAGGCAGTCGTCGCCCATTCGCAGGAAGTTACGGTTGATCACACGGGTTATGATCTTCTCGAGAGCTGTTTCGGGGTGGTCGATATGGTGTTGCAGCATTTCGGCCGTCACTTCCACTTCGGCCGCGTCACCCTTGAGCATATTGTAGAATGCCTCGGCGGTATCGTGTACGATGGTGCCGTTGGTGCTGGCGTCGATGTAGTCGTGAAGTTCGTCGCTGGGGTCGAATCCTTCCACGTAGCGCAGATAGAACTCAAGCGGACAGCTGAGGTAGGTGTTGATATTGCTCGCCGACAGATTGAGTTCCTCCCCTTTGGGCGCCTCCGAAGTAAATCTCATCAGCTTTTTCATTATGGAGGCGTTCTTGTCGACGGCTATGCTGTGGCGGTCGTTTCTGCCGTTGTTGAATTTCAGCTGGCGGTGGGTCACGGTCGCGCCTGAAGCGAGATACAGCAGCTGAACGGCATACCTCGACAGTTCGCCGGTGCGCAGACCCGACGTGCGGACGTCATAGGTCAGTGGCACTCTCGCCGCGCTTGATCTAAGGCGGTAGAAGTAGTA
>JAIDKJ010000409.1 GCA_029051835.1 Paramuribaculum sp.
CCCTGGGGGTTGCGTAGTATGGCTCCGTAGCCGCGCATGGCTTCGGTGATGAGGAACGAGGGGCGGTCGCCGGGGTGGAACAGGGCAGTGGGGTGGAACTGTATGAATTCCATGTCGCGCACGGTGCCTTTGGCGCGGTAGACCATCGCTATGCCGTCGCCGGTGGCCACGAGCGGATTGGTCGTGGTGGTGTAGACGGCTCCGACTCCTCCGGTGGCCATCAGTGTGACTCTGGAGAGGAATGTGTCGACGGCTCCGGTGGTTTCGTCGAGCACGTAGGCTCCGTAACATGTGATGTCGGGTGTGCGGCGTGTGACGATCTTGCCGAGGTGGTGCTGCGTGATGATCTCGATGGCGAAATGGTGTTCGAACACGTCGATGCTGTCCGACTCCCTGACGCGGCGTATGAGGCTCTGCTGTATTTCGTATCCGGTGTTGTCGGCGTGGTGGAGTATGCGGAATTCGGAGTGTCCGCCTTCGCGGTGGAGGTCGAACGATCCGTCGTCGCGCCGGTCGAAGTCGACTCCCCACTGCAGGAGCTGGCTGATCTGTGCGGGCGCCTCGCGGACCACCTTGTCGACGGCCTGCGGGTCGCTGAGCCAGTCGCCGGCCACCATGGTGTCGTGGATATGTTTGTCGAAGTCGTCGAGCTTCAGGTCGGTGACCGACGCCACTCCTCCCTGTGCGAGGGCGGTGTTGGCTTCTTCAAGTGTGCTTTTGCATATCAGCGCCACGCGGCCCGTCCGGGCCACTTTGAGGGCAAAGCTCATGCCGGCTATGCCGCTGCCGATCACCAGATAGTCGTATTTTCTAACCATTGCGATGCGTGATATAGTTGTGTCGCCGTAGCGGTGTGTCCGCGCCGGTGGGTTGACGGCGCAAAGTTACAAAAATATTTCTTTCGGCGTTGAAAACGTGGTGTTTTATGTGGGTGTCGGCTTTGTCGGCGGCCGGCGTTTGGCATTATGTGAGGTTTGTTGTGAAAAATTAATGTGGATATGGTGTTCGGGAGGCTTCCGAAGGTGTTGATTTTTCGGAAAAAAGTTGTAACTTCGCGCTGCATAGCAAAGCGTTCGGAGCGCTTTGCGTATGACATGACAGACATAACAGACTTTCATATCCATCTAAACACACATAGATTACAGACTTATGAGTAAGGAACAGAAATTCTTGACTTGTGACGGTAATCAGGCAGCAGCCCATATTT
>JAIDKJ010000410.1 GCA_029051835.1 Paramuribaculum sp.
GTTGTTTTACCCATGCGGGATCCATAGAGAGACTATAGGAAGGCAGGGCATTGATCATGGCCTGCAGAGTGCTGCGGAGGTCGCCGACCACAGGTGCTGCTATGGGCACGTTGCAGTCGATTTCCTGCGGGTCTATGTCGAGCTGCACAAACTTGAGCGACGGATTTTTGTCCCATTTGCCGTGTCCGCGCGATAGCAGCCAGTTGAGACGAGCGCCTACGAGTATCACTACGTCGGCCTGCTCCATGATGGTGGAGCGGCAAGACAGGGCGCTGAGCGGGCCTTTGTCGGGCAGAACGCCCTTGGCCATCGACATGGCATAGTAAGGGATGCCAGTTTTGTCGACAAATTGTTTCAATTCGTCTTCTACCTGAGCGTATGCCGCGCCTTTGCCTATAAGCAGGGCGGGGCGCGAGGCTCCGGCGATAATCTGCATGGCACGGTCGATGGCCTCGCCGGCAGGCGGCATGGCCGGGGCAACGTCGACGGGTTCGTAGAATAGCTTTTCGGCTTCGTCGCGGTCGATGATGGCGCCGAGGCAAGGTGTTACGACGTCGAGATAGACGCCGCCGGGCCGGCCGCTCAGCGCGGCGCGGAATGCGCGCACGACAGCTGTGGGGATGTCGCGGATGTCGTTCACACGATATGCGGCTTTTACAAGAGGCTTGGCTATGGCGAGCTGGTCGAGGCCTTCGTATGCGCCCTGTTCGAGGGCGAGGGTTTCGCGCTGGCTCGAACCGGAGATCTGTATCATCGGGTAGCAGTTGACTGTGGCGTTGATAGTGGCTGTGAGGCCATTGATAAATCCAAGCGACGACACTGTCAGCAGCACTCCCGGGGTTTTGGTCAGGAAGCCGTGGGTGGCCGCTGCCATGCCGGCTTGTTGCTCATGGCGGAAGCTTATGAAGCGTATGCCTTGCGCCTGGGCTATGTAGGCCATTTCGGTGACCGGAATGCCTACAAGGCCATACATGACATCGATGCCTACGTTTTTAAGCGCGCGGGCGAGGATATACATGCCTGTCACCTGTGCCGGAAACTGTGGGGCCGGTTTGGCGGGGGTCGGTGTGGTTGATATGTTTGACATTGTATGGAATGTATAATCGGTGAATATCGGGATGTTCTATAATTCCCGGCCGGAATGACTTCCGGCCGGGAGCGGTCGGACAGGGATCTGTCCGGAGTATGTTATTTGGCAGCCGTTTTCGGCATTGGAGCAGTGGTGCCGTTCTTGGCGAACGATGCGATCTGCTCGTCGGTGTATCCGATACTCCTGAGCACTTCGTCGGTGTTGCCTCCGAGCGTCGGGCACGGGCCGTAGGAAGGCTGGAAGCTGGAGAGCGTGAACGGCACTCCGACTGTTACGAATTCTCCGATCTTGCCTCCCTGGTTGATTTTGACCAGTGTGTTGCCGTCGTAGAGGCTCTGGTCGGTCATGATCTCCTTGGTCGACAATACGGGAGCCACAGGCACTCCGGCTTTCGACAGTATGTCGGTCACCTCATACTTGGTCTTGTCGATGCAGAACTTCTGTATGCGGTCCCAGATCTGCTGTTTGTGGCGGTCGCGCGCGTCGGCTGTATTGAAGTCGGGATCGGTCAGCCAGTCCTCGAATCCGAGAGCCTTGCAGGCGAGTTCAAACTCCTTGGCGCCACGCTGCAGTATGACGTATACATAGTCGTTGGGGTCGGTAGCCCAGTTTTTGCATTTGTAGGTCCATCCGAGAACGCCAGATCCTTCCTGATTGCCCGAACGCGGCACGAAGTCGCCGAACTTTCCGTCGGGATACTGCGGGAACTGTGTCAGATAGCCTATGCGGTCGAGAGTCAGCTGGTCGCGTGTCTTGATACGGCACAGGTTGAGGCATGCGTTGTGCATCGACTGGTAGACGTAGCATCCCTCGCCGGTCTTTTCGCGCTGACAGAGGGCGGCCAGAAGTCCGATGGTGAGATGCATGCCGGTGTTGGAGTCGCCGAGAGCCGCGCCGCTCTGTGTCGGCACATTGTCGGGGCCTTCCCACCATCCGGTTGTGGAAGCGGCTCCGGCGGTCACCTGAGCCACAGGCTCGTAGGCCTTCAGATCGGCATATTTAGAGCTTACAGGGAAGCCCTTGATTGTGCCGTAGATACATTTAGGATTGAGCTTGTGGACCACTTCCCAGCTGAATCCGAGTTTATCCATGGCTCCGGGATGCAGGTTCTCGACGAAGATGTCACACTCCTTGATAAGACGTGTGAGGATATCTTTGCCGTCGGGTGTTGCTGCGTCGAGCGCAAGCGATTTCTTGTCGGAGTTGAGCTGCAGGAA
>JAIDKJ010000041.1 GCA_029051835.1 Paramuribaculum sp.
GCACTAATATTGTGAAAAAAATCGCAATGCTGACAAGCCCGGCACCGCCAAGCTCCTTGACGCGGACTGCCCATGGGAACAGGAACACGCACTCAACGTCGAACATCAGGAAAAGGATAGCAAAGAGATAATAGCCCACCTTAAACTGTGCCATGCTTTCGCCACGGGTGGGAATGCCACACTCGTACGCCTCACCCTTCTGAGGGTTGAATGACCTCGGACCCAGCAGGCCGGCAAGCCATAACGCCAAAGCCACCAGCGCGATACCCGTCAGAGCAGCGGCGATGGCAAGCGTTGCGTTAGAAATCGATAATGATACCATGTTATAGTTTTGTCAAATATTTGCGTTATCAATTGTAGGCCGCAACACGCAAGCGTCTGACAATCAACACTACGCGGTCAACTATCAGCCATCTGCGGTTATGGCGCAGGATTTCTGACGCAAATTTAATCAAAAAATTCGGCATTCCTTTCACAATTCAAGCCTCTTTTTCGTGGCCGGAGCGTTTTTCGCCCATTTTTTACTTCAACACCGCTTTGACTCCGGTTTGACATCAGGCAAAGTCACCGCATATACACCCCCTCGAAATACGCTTTCACGGAGTAACCGGCCGAAGTCGTATAACTGAGAGTCGACTCGCCAAACAGACTGACGTCGACCGTCAGGTCGCGCACCTCGTAATCAGGCTGCGCGACACCCCCGACAGATGGCACCGTCGCATCAGCCGACAGACGGTAGCCTCCGGCATAAGGCTCGACACTGAGCGAACGCAGCTCCATTGACGCCGGCGCTATGCGTCCGGCGAGATCAAATCGCGGCTCGCCGACCGTCATCACTGCCACGCCGGCACCCGGATCGACATCAATCGAATATACCGTTTCAGTCGATACCACTGCCTCTGTCTGATCGTCGAGAGCTACCGACTCGGTAGTGCCGCAGAGCAGCGTGTGCAGCGGGATAAACGTCACCCTGCGGCCATCGGCAGTAAAGCTGACCGCCAGACCGTCGGCCATACGGCCCGCGACCTCGCGTGGAGCCTGATAGAGAATGGACAAGTCGGTCAGAACCGGCTCAGGCTGCCCGACGGGCACAGCCACAGGAGCCGTCAGCCTTCGCGACAGGCCGTCAAACACCCAGTCTACATCCTTGAATCTGATCACGCTCCCCTGCTCCGACTCGCTCCAGCCCCGATTGGGCATCACTATAAGAGCCGTCTTCTCTTCATCGTCAAACGCTACGCTGCAGCTCACATCGGGCAATATGTCGATCACACCCGATTCATCAGTAATCACCGCAAACGACGGCGCCGTCACCGCAGTGGCCATATTGGCCTGCGGATCATCATTGCCGCTGCACGAACTGAGCGCTGCCAGAAGCAATGCAGCCGGTATCAAAGCATCAAACCATCTCATAAGCGCGTCGGAGTTATTAGGGTAAATCTACACCTTAATAACTCCGACGCTACCATAATGGTTCCCGCTGAAATCAGTCGGGTGTATTCGAGTCAAACGATATACGTGCGGTGACGCCCCACGTCAGAGGCTTTCCGCGCTGCACGAAAGTATTGCCGATCGACTTGAACGAAAACACCGTGTAGCGCGTATCCGTGAGATTTTCGCCCCATACTTCCACCGTGAGGAATTTATGCGTGGCGCTTGCCGACAGTCCGAGCGTGGCATAGAACGGCTGTCGGGTGGAGTTCTCCTCATCCCAATAGAAGTCGCCGACGCCGCGCACACGGGCATTGAACGCCATCGAATCGATCCACCGGCCTATAGGAAGACGATAGGTGGCCGAAGCGAAAAACGTATTGCGCGGAGCGTATGGCACCCTGTTGCCCTTGAAATCGGTCATGCCGTCGGAAAATTCCACAAATTTGGCATTGGTATATCCGTAACTGGTATTGAACATCCACTGCGATGTTGGCGAATAACGCACCTGCACCTCCGCTCCGAAGCTCCTGGTCTTGCCTGCGTTGGTAGTGATACGTCCCGTAGTGGAACCCTCGGGGAACATGGTCAGCTGCTGATCGCGGCAGTCGATGTAGAACAGCGACAGATCGGTATGCACCCGGCCGTCGGCACAGCTCACATGGGTACCCACCTCATAGTTCCAGCTTCGTTCGGGGCGATAGCTCAATATATTGTCAATGTCATACTCTATAGGCCGTCCCATCTCCGACATGAGTTGCTGCTGCAACACATCGCTGAACATCTGCGTATTGTATCCGCCAGTCTTATACCCCTTAGCTACAGTAGCATACACATCGCTCTCGCCGGGCATCGGAAGCCGGTAGCAGATATTGATCTTTGGCAGAAATTCCAGAAAATGCTCGCTCAGACGGTCGGACTGATCGATATTGATATCCTTCGACCCCATCGGACGTCCGTTTTTCATCGTCATGGTGTAGGAGGTCGAAGCATGACTGTGATAGCGGAGAGCGACATGCTCGTAATCAAGCCTTGCGCCGGCCGACAGCGTCCACCGCCCCAGTTTCAGATCGCTCTGATGATAAGCGGCCAGACCGTAGACCGGGATGCGGAAATCGCTGCCCAGCACAAACTGGTCTTCGTTCCACGCCACGTTGAATATCGGATTGCGGTTGACATTATCCACTATCAGGCGCTGTATGCCATGCTCCTTGAAGGTCACCGGGGCATGCATCGAACTGTGTTTGTAGAAGGCAAACAGTCCGCCGAGCCATGAATACCGGTCCCCCGCATTGCCACGGGCCACGATATCCTGCGTGAGATTAGTTTCATGACGCCGCTGGGTGAGCGTGAAATAGCTGAGCGGAAGGAAATCCTGATCAAGGGTCATATTGTCGTCGATATACTGCACCGACGTAATGCTCGAAAGAGTCCAGTTGTCATTACGCCACTTCAGAGTCAGACCGTCCGACAGGATATTGCGCCTGTAGAAACAGGTGTCGTTATAGTTTATCTCGTTTCCGGCAAGATATTCGTAGGGATAGCCGCCGTTGCGGTCAAGCGTGAACGACATGGTGTTGTCGATGCTGAGCCGCTCGGTCGGACGCCACGCCGTCTTCCATCGCAGGCTTCCGCCCTTCTCCTTGTCGGCCTTATATCCGTGGTAGCGGTTGGTATAATATCCTCCGCGGTAATTGAAGTATCCCGTTATTCCCATTCCGAGATTGTCGCGAAGCAGGGCGTATTGCGACGCGGCAAGCCTTATCGACTCCCCTTTTCCGGCCTCGCCCATGATGCGCGTGCCTTGATAGTCGAGCGGCGACAACGTGTAGACATTGATCTGTCCCACCATCGTGTTGCGTCCGTAGAGTG
>JAIDKJ010000411.1 GCA_029051835.1 Paramuribaculum sp.
CTATGAGAAACTGCGCGCGGTGCAGCTCGGCGAAGAGCCCGACGTACACGGCTGGAACACCATTGTGGAGGGAATATGACTCCATCATATCAGTCGGTAATCGACCAGTATTATCCCGAAGGGTCACCCCTCCGGGATATTTTTCTACGTCACAGCCGCTCAGTGGCCGCGTTCGCTCTTGAAATCGCCGTAAAGTGTCGGCTGCCGCTCGATCCGGCGATTGTGGAGGAAGCCGCCATGCTCCACGACATAGGCATATTTCTCACCGACGCCCCCGGAATACACTGTCACGGCACCGCCCCCTATATAGCCCACGGCTTTCTCGGAGCCGACCTGCTCCGTCGGCACGGCATCAGCGAAAAGGTGGCCAGAGTGGCCGAGCGACACACCGGTTCGGGGCTTACACCCGACGATATCGCCGCCCAAAATCTTCCCTTGCCGGCCGACAGGTCGTATATGCCCGCCACCCTGCTCGAAAGGCTGATATGCTACGCCGACAAATTCTATTCGAAAAGCGGCGACATGAAACGCAAAAGCCTTGACAAAGTCAAGGCTTCGCAGGCTCGCATTTCCGAAGCGACTTTGCAACGGTTCGAGCGATTGCACGATGAATTCGGACGGGAGTCAGATATTCCGAAGGATTAAAGCGCCACTGTTGCTCTGACCGGGAAATGATCTGACGGTACGCGCGCCCTGAAATTGCCGATCATCAGCTCCGACGGAGCGTTGGCGCCCGCCTGCTTCACCTCGCCCCCCTCATCGGAGCGGTACGTATCGGTGAGAATGCCATATTTCTCCACTTTGATTCCGGGGCTGACGAAAATATGATCGATACGCTGGTCGGAAAAAGCGTCGGTGCGGTAATCGTTGAACGTGCCGTTGGTTTCATAGACCATGTCGGCGGCATCGTGCGAGTCAATCAGCCCGCATTCAAGCACAGTACGGTATGCGTCGCTCCGCTGGTCGACATTGAAGTCGCCCGTCAGCATGGCAGGCAGACTGTCGCCAAGCTGAACGATCTTGTCGCGTATCAGCCGGGCGCTCTCACGACGTGCCACCTGCCCCACATGATCCATGTGGAGATTGAACATCAGAAACTCACGGCCGCTGGAGATATGGCGGAAATGTCCCCACGTGCATATCCTGACGCATACGGCATCCCAGCCCAGACCGGGAAGTTCAGGATTTTCCGACAGCCAGAAATCACCGTGATCCACGAGTTCAAACAGATCCTTACGGTAGAAAATGGCCGAATGCTCGCCGGCCTTGTCGCCGTCATCGCGGCCACGGCCTATATAGTCGTAGCCCGGCAGGAGTCCCTTCAGATCTTCGAGCTGACTGTGAAATCCCTCCTGAGTGCCGAATATGTCGAAATCATGGAACCGTATGAGATCAGCCACCACATGATGCCTCTTCTTCCACGAATCGCCACGTGCGTCATCGTCGGCATTGAGCTGACGGATATTATAGGTGGCCACATTGAAACGCGCGCTGCCGTCGGCCGGCGCGGCCATAACTCCGGTGGCTGCGAGAACCACCGCTATCAAAGCGAATATTTTCATTAGCGGATAAAAATTGTTTTCACAAATTTACCGAATATTTTTGGAAATTGTGCAAATTATCGCTATCTTCGCTACCGATGATAGATGAATTCCTGACATATCTGCGCTGCGAACTCAACTATTCGCCCCACACGGTCGACGCCTACCGCCGCGACCTGACAGGCTGGCGCGACGATACGACATCGGAAGGACGCTATGCTTTCGATCCCGCATCGGTCACGCTGCTTGATCTGAGAGAATGGATCTTCTCCCTGTCCAAACGCGGATCGTCGCCACGCACAGTGCGCCGCAAGGTGCAGGCCATACGGGCCTTCTACCGATGGATGATGCGCTGCCGCGGACTGCAGGCCAATCCGGCCGCAGAGCTTACACTGCCAAAACTCGAAAAACCGCTGCCGGTATTCGTCAGACCAGAGGAAACCGAAGCTGTACTCAGCGAGGAGGTGGACATGACCGACTTCGAGCAGGTGCGCGACCGCCTTATAGTCGACATGCTCTACACCACCGGGATGCGATGCTCCGAACTCACAGGCCTCACCGATGCCGGGGTGGATCTGAACCGCGGTGAACTAAAAGTGCATGGAAAACGTAATAAAGACAGACTCATCCCATTCGGGAAAGAGCTTGCCGATATGATACGACACTATCAGACACTACGCAACAACACCGCCGGCAGAAGCGAACTGTTTTTTGTCCGTTCCGACGGACGTCCGCTCTACCGCAAGCTCGTCTACAACGTGGTGAACCGCGCACTGCAGTCGACCACTGCCCTGCGCCGCAGTCCCCACGTACTCAGGCATTCGTTTGCCACCGACATGCTCAACGACGGCGCCGACATCAACGCCGTTCGCCGCCTGCTCGGCCACGAATCGCTGTCAACCACACAGATATATACCCATATCACATATCGGGAACTTCAACAAAATTACCAACAAGCACATCCACGTGCATTAAAAAAAGGAGGTTAATCATGGAAGTAAAAATTCAGGCAATCCACTTCGACATCGCCGAAAAACTCGTCAGCTTCATCAACAAGAAAGCCGAACGTCTGGCACGCCACAATGTCAACATCTCTACAGTCGACGTCACCCTCAAGGTCGTAAAGCCCGAAACAGCCATGAACAAAGAGGCTCTGGTGAAGGTAGCCGTTCCACAGCAGGACGACTTCGTCGCCACCAAGATAGCCGACACGTTTGAGGAGGCCATAGATCTGTGTCTGGAGGCCATAGAGCGTCAGCTTGAGAAGAAAAAAGACCGCAAATAAACATCAGCCGCGGCCATGAGGCGCGGACGCAGTGACAGCACTGCCGCCTCCCCCTCGGCCGCAACAGCAACCCGCAACGGCGGTGTGTCGCTTGGCTCGCAGGAGCAGCGCCACACCGCCGTCACCATGCACAGACATGCCGCCGGCTGATATGTTGCCATGCAAAAGAGTGTAAAAAAAGGCGCGCGGGGAGAGAATATTCGACGATTTGAAGTAACTTTGCATCTCGAACCAATGCAACTTCACGTTTGAGGCACTCTCAATTATATATCCTACTGACAGCCATAGCCTTGCTGATCGCATCAGCATCGGCGTCGCTCGCCGGGCCTACGTCAGGGTCATCTGCCGCTCTACCTGCGGTGGTGGTGGCCGATTCCATTATCGAAACCATCGCCGACTCAATAGCTGACGACGCGTCCGCGCCCGATTCGGCCGCTACGGCCTCTATACTCCACCGCCGACGGATATCACCCGATGTCACAGCCGACACCACCCGCCCCTCAGGCCCAAGGATCTCGCGAGTAAAATCCGACCTCGACAATCCGGTCGCCATCCACGCCCCAGACGCCATGGGGATCGTAGGCCGAAAGCACGCCGTTA
>JAIDKJ010000412.1 GCA_029051835.1 Paramuribaculum sp.
GTACAGGACCATTCTGGAGGGTTAAGATCGGTTATGGAGTGAAAACTCCCCACGAGATCGGGAGGCAGCGAAAGCAGTCGATAGGGTGTGCCGGTCATGATTTTTCAGCTATTAGTATTTATTAATAGTGCAAAGTTAAAAAAGATTGGCTAATTTTACGCCGTTTAATTGAAGAATCGACAAAAAAATGACCGACAGATCATCAGCCATAAATGACAGCGATCTCACGGCACGCCTGCAGAATCCCGAGGAGTGCCGAGCCGCTTTCGGCGAGGTGATACGCCGCTATTCCGAACCACTCTACCGGCAGATACGCCGCATGGTAGAGAATCATGACGACGCCAACGATTTGCTGCAGAATACATTCTTAAAGGCATGGTCATCAATCGACGCTTTCAGGGGACAGGCCAAGCTGTCAACATGGCTTTACAAGATCGCCATAAACGAGAGCCTCACCTTTCTTGAAAAGGAGCGTAAACGCCTGAATATATCGATCGACGATGAATCGTCAATGCTTATCAACGCCATTGAGGCCGACACGCTCACCGACGGCGACGAAACCCTGCTGAAACTGCGCAAGGCTATAGCTACCCTGCCTGAAAAACAGCGCATTGTATTCAACATGCGCTACTACGACGAGATTCCTTATGAACAGATGTCGGAAATACTCGGCACTTCGGCCGGAGCACTGAAAGCATCGTATCACCACGCTGTGAAGAAAATAGAACGTTTTTTTACCGACAACGATTAAACTCCCGACTGACAAATATGTCTAAACATTAACTATGAAACAAAATATGGACGACATACTCAAACAGGCAGCCCGACGCGACGGCATGATGACGCCGGAAGGCTACTTCGACGACTTCGCCCGCCGCATGGAGGCATCATTGCCTGTACAACCATGGGAAACAGAAGCCAAGGATGTACGCGAAGGACGCATAATGCCTACAGGATTCTGGCAGAAAGTACGGCCTTACGTCTATCTTGCAGCGATGTTTGCCGGAGTGTGGTGCATGATGAACATGTTTGACATGATCAGATCGTCGGGCGACGTGATGATACCGGGCAACAATGCCATATTGGCCGAAGCTATAGCCGACGACTCCTTCATCAGCGACTACTGCATCGATGGCATGGATACCGACGACCTCTACAATGATCTGTATGAAGAGGGCTTTCAGCCCGCATCGCTCAGCAATCTCTGAATTAAACACAGATAATCATGAAGAGAATACTTTTTATCCTCATGCTGGCTATTGCAGCTACCTCGATAGCCTGCGCCACAGACAAAGGCCAGCGCGAGAAGTGGTTTGAAGAAATGAGGCGCTATAAATCGGAGTATATCGCCGAACGACTGAAACTCGACGAAAAGCAGAAAGCCGAGTTTACACCCGTCTATGAGCAGATGGATGCAGAGATCGGACGTCTGAACCACGAAATGAGGCAACTTGAGCGGAATATCAGAAAAAACGGTGAATCGGTGACCGATACAGAGTATGAGAAAGCTGCCGAAGCACAGTTTGAAATGCGTGCCAAGGAAGCGTCAATAGAGCGCAACTACTTCCCGAAGTTCAAAAAGATCCTCACTCCACGACAGTTGTACGAACTGAAAAATGCCGAACGCGACTTCAACCGCAACCTTATGGACAAGCACCGTCGCTCACGCGGCAAAAAGCGCTGAACGGCCAAACCGTCACAAGCTTTATACCTGACTGTGTATCACGCGTCAGGAGCCGGACATTTCGGAGAACTGAAAAACCCACACGCACTATGATCAATCTCAGACACATAATAGTGGCTGCAGCAGCAATGCTCTGCAGCCTTAAACTTTTAGCCATGAACGACACCCAGCCCGATTTTGCATTTCCGGCCAAAGTGGCTGAAAATGCCGGTGTAAGACTCGACAAAGCGCTCCGACAATCTGATTTCAAAGAGGTCATACACCAATATATCAATCTGCAGCTTGCACGCACAGCCATCGACCCCGACAGCATAAAGGAGGCTATTGCCATGGCCGACAGTCTGACACAGCACATTACGGATCGCCCATGCCACTCGATCATGCTGATGCTTACGGCGCGTATCTATGCCGACTTTTATATGGCCGCCCGATGGAAGTATGATTCCAGAGATTTGCCTCTCTCACCATTGCCTGAAGACATATCGCAGTGGAGCGGCCAGCAGTTCAAACATGAAATCGACCGACTGATCACCGAAGCGATGGCCGACCCGGAAATGCTCTCGAAAGAACAGGCTGGAGATTATTCCACCATTATCCGATACGACCGCAAACAACGGCTGTACTACCCTACTCTGCTCGACTTTATGGCATCGCAGGGCGCTGACATCTACAATCGTATCGGAAGCCGCGACAAATCCATCGGTATGCTCGACTATATCATACGATGGTCAGCTCCGGGATCTGCTCCCTGCGTAATGGCCAAGACACGAATGATCGAATCGGATCGACAGAACGGTATATCTTACAACGAATGGCATACGGCTGTCTACAGCCGGCTTCGCGAATTGTACGAACACACCGATGGCCAACAGCGATGCATTCCTCTTGAAGCGATGGCCCGGATCGGCAACGACACCGATGACCATCAATGGATCTATGGACAACTGAAGAAAGCCATTGCCGAATATCCTTCATTTTACAATCTGAACAGCCTGAAGAACTCACTGCATCAGATTGAAACGAAAAGCGTAACGATCACCGCACGCGAAGTGTGCGCACCCGACGACGACCTTGAGGTCAAGGTTCGTTCATCCAATGCATCCGAAGCAAGAATAGTACTCTACCGTCTGCCCGGTATGCTCATGTTCGACAGATATTTGCGACTGAACGCCCCCAGTCAGGTCAGTCGCGTTGATGCACGTTCGGTCAAATTCAGCGGCACAGTGCCATTCAGCGGCGAAACCACAGTAACATTCCGCATAAGCGCCCCGGGTTATTATATCGTTGTGCCTGAAATCAACGGCGTCAGTCCGTACAAACAGAGCTACGAAATAATCCATTGCACCGGCATGGCTACCGGATTGTCGTCATTTGACCGCAAAACAGCCATAGTGGTGAATCCTGTAAGCGGACAACCGACTGAAAACGCCACCGTAGCCGTCTACAAATACCGCTACAACGAGCGGCCTGCGGCTCCTCTACTGACTTCTTCAACCGACTCCGACGGAATGACTACACTCAATACATCATCATTGGGGGGCGGCTACAAAGTCGTGGCTAAAAAAGGAAATGACACATTTTCGATGCCATTACAGATTTATATTCAACAGCACCGGCAACCCGACTATGAAGTGACGGCACAAGGATTCACCGATCTCGCTCTATACCGTCCGGGCGACAAGGTCAACTGGATGGGGATCGTAAACCGAACCACACCCGACGGCAAAAACACCGTAGCCGACTGCGAAATCAGTGTGGCCCTGCTCAATGC
>JAIDKJ010000413.1 GCA_029051835.1 Paramuribaculum sp.
GTGATGATGTCACCGACGTACCGCTGCCGCCCACTGTGATGCTTTCCTGGCCGGCACCGATCTCATAGCTGTAGGTCACCGCTCCGGTATTGACATTCAGTATACTGAAAACCACTTTCACCGGATCGGACGTATCACTCCACACCTGCACAAAACCGCCCCAGCTTGTATTGTCGTCCGTCACCGGCAGCGTAGACACCTTGCCGGCTCCGGCTGAGAAATCGGCTCGCAGCGACACATCGAACATCCCGTCATTGCCGGCCGCCATCACTATGATCATATCTTTGCCAAGTTCAGCCAGATAGCGATCCACTACATCTGTCCCGTCGTGCGGACCGAGCACGCTTCCGAGGCTCAGATTGAACACCGCCGGACGCCCCTGCGACCGGGCATAGTCAAGCACCTTCTGCGCCGCGTCCATAATATTGGCGTCGTAGAGCGTTCCCACACCAACGGCATATTCGGCGCCACGAGCCAGACCATAATATGTGTTGGCCGCATTGACCGTCATAGGCTGGCCGTTATAGAGTTTCACCATATCACAGTTCTTGTTATAGGCTCCACCCATGATGCCGGCCACATGAGTGGCATGGGTCGACCTTGTATTGTCGGTCGACAACGACGCTATCGCTGTCGGAGTATCATACACCATCGGCGCGGCACCCTCGGTATTGCCGTAGACCCACACCCTGCTGACACGCGATGCCGACTGGTCGGCAGTCAGAAAGTTTATATGGTTGGGATCAAATCCCTGATCCATCATTCCTAGCACCACCCCCGTGCCGTCATAGTTTTTAGGCAGACTGTAGGAGGTGCCGTTCATCACCCGGCTGGCCCTCGATGCAGTGCGAGCCTTGTCGAGCGCCAGACGCGCTCTGCCGCCTACCGACATACGCCTTATCGACTCGTCGCCTGCCACTCGCATGAGATCGGCCGTCGGCACACTGATGATAGCCATGTCGCCACGGAGATCCAACACCTCCACACCGTCTATCCGCACCGCGTCATATCCGTCGGCGAGTTCCACTATGGCGAGCATGCTTTCAGGCACATCCCTGCGCGGCGACTCCCCTTTTGAACGCGACTGCAGAGCCGACTGATACTGTTCGAACAGCACCTGCCCTGCAA
>JAIDKJ010000414.1 GCA_029051835.1 Paramuribaculum sp.
TTTCGATCATGCGCCGGATGATCGAATCCGGTCCTACCAGATGGGTCTGTCCGATATATTCATCAAGTGTCTGCGGTCGTAGGCGTTCGGCGAGTGGCTGATGCATGTCTGAGGTGTGTGTATTGGCTGTTTTCACTACAAAATTAGAAAAATGTCGGCAAAATCCGTGTTAACAGAGTTTAATCTTGACCAGTGTTATATCAGATTGAAAAATTATGTTTATCTTTACAACGTCATGTCGGTATGGCGTCGGGGGGCGGATGCCGCTTCAGCGAACTTAACTGTCATGGCATTGTTAAAACAATAAAGCGGACTCCTGCCGCCTGCGTCAGCGGTGCCAATAGGGGGTCGTGAGGTTTAACATTTTAATTTTTAGAAGAAAATGAGCACAAACAGCAATCCAGCCGGTACTCCTAAAACGATGCGGGCCATATTCGGCATCGTCATGATCATCGTCTACATAGGCGTGGGCATTCTGTTCCTCACCGGATTTTTCGCTCCCATCTACGGAAGCTGGGAATGGGTCCGTTGGGTGGGCGGCATCATCTTCATAGTGTATGGCATCTGGCGTGCCTACCGGCAGTTTGCCGGAATCGACTCGCCGTATTGATGCGGTAATTATCATTCAATCCGTGTGAAATCAGCATTATCGATCATGAAATCCATCAGCAGACTGACTCCGGGAGTGTTATCTCTCGGAGCCGCTCTGCTTCTGGGCGTGGCGTCGTCGTCATGCGCCAAGGAAGTGAAGAGCACCGCATCGTCGGGCATAGCGCAGATAGCCTGTGATGCAAGTTTCGAAAATATAATGAATCAGGAGATAGACGTGTTTGAGTACATCTATCCCAAGGCAAGCATTATGCCGGTGTATACGAGTCAGAATGCTGTGATCGACAGCCTGCTTGATGTGAGCAAGACCGCCGACACGCGTCTGGGTGTGCTCACCCGCCCGCTGACTCAGAAGGAGGTCGATTATCTGAAGTCCAACGGACGTCAGGTGAGGCAGAGCATGATCGCTGTCGATGCTCTGGCGCTGATCGTCAACCCGCAGAACAGCGTGCAGGTGCTCAGCAAGCCTGAGATAGCCGAGATTCTCTCAGGGCAGCTGACCGAGTGGAATCAGGTGGTGCCCGGCAACGATCATCTCGGCCAGATAGAGGTGGTGTTTGACCATCAGGGATCCTCGACCGTGCAGTATATGCGCGATTCGCTGCTCAACGGCGGCCAGTTCGGTCCCAATGTGTATGCCCAGAAGACCCCTGCCGATGTGTTCAAGGCAGTGCGCGAGAATAAGAACGCCGTGGGTATTATCGGAGTAAGCTGGATCAGTTCCGACCTGAAGACCCGCGAGATGAGCCGCGAGGAGTTCGCTGCATCGGTGCAGAGCAACGATTCGGCAAGCAATTCGGCCGACATGCGGTTTAGCGAGGATGTGAAGGTGATAAAGGTGAGAGGCAACGACGAGGTGACAGCCTATATGCCCTATCAGCTATATATTTTCGACGGATCATATCCGCTGTATCGTCAGATATACATGGTATGCACGGCTACCGGAGGCACTATCAGTCACGGTTTCTACTCTTTTGTCACCGGTTTCCACGGTCAGAAGATCATGATGACCACCGGAGTGCTGCCAAAGGTGGTTCAGCCCACTATGGTCAACATCAACTGACGGAGCGATCCATTGATGAAAAGAAATTATTAACAACAAACTGATACATACAAAAACAGTAATAAACCAAGTCAATGAAACTGAAGTTACTTTTCGCGATGCTCCTCGGCGGGGCATTGTCGGCAGCCGCCCAGGGCGGCTACCAGGATGGCGTTGACAATTACAACGCCGGACGTCTTGATGTTGCCAAAATCATTCTCGAAAACACCATCAACGATCCGCAGACCAACAAGTCGGTGAGCTACTATTATCTCGGTGCCATCGATTTTCAGGGCAATGATCTGAATGCGGCCAAAGCCAACTTCGACAAGGGTGTTGCTGCCGATCCCGCCAACGGCATGAACTATATCGGTCTTGGCGAGGTGGCTCTCAAGCAGGGTCAGAAGGGCGCTGCCGAAGATCTCTTCAAGCAGGCCATGCAGACCAACAAGAAGAATACCGCTCTCATAGCCGAGGTGGCCCGCGCTTATTACAATGTTGATCCTGTGGCTTACGACAAGGAGATCAACAAGTATATCGACAAGGCTCTCAAGGATTCCAAAAACACCGAGAGCGCAGCATTCTTGCTCCAGGGCGATATGAAGGCCAAGGATGATCCGGGCAATGCGGCATCGCTCTACGAGCTTGCCATCGAGGCCGACAAGAACAAGAGCGTAGTCAACCGCGAGGCTTACGTGAAGTATGCCAACACTTACTTCCGTGTGGCTCCCAAATTTGCTATCGAGAAGCTTGAGGAGCTCAACAAGCTTGAGCCTAACTCGGCTCTTGCACAGCGCGAGCTCGCCGAGAAATACTACGACAACTCGCAGTTTGGCTCGGCTTGTCTGCAGTATGGCAAATATCTTGAGAATCCCAACCACTTCCAGCAGGACGAGCAGCGCTACGCCGGTCTGCTTTATTCGGCCAAGGAGTATGACAAGAGCATCGAGGTGGCCAACAACGTGCTCGCGAAGGATCCCGCCAACTTCTACATGTATCGTATCATCATGATGGACTACTCCAAGAAGGAAGATTGGCCTGCTGCCGAAGCTGCCGGATCGAAGCTCTTCAGCCATCCTGATGCCAACTTCACCCCCAACGACTATATATTCTATGGCGACGCTCTCACAGAGCAGGGCAAATATGAAGAGGCTGTGAATACTTTCGAGAAAGCCATCGAGCTTAACCCCGACAAGCCTGAGCTGCTGCCGAAGCTGAGCCTCGTTCACGATCGTTCGGGTAACTCCGAAAAGGCCGTGGAGGTGATGAAGCAGTATCTCGACGCCGGCAACGGTTCGGTCAACGATGTCATCAACATGGGTCGCCGCTATGCTTCTCTTGCCCGTAAGCTTGAGAAGGGCACTCCCGAGCGTATCGCTGCCGCCGACGAGGGCATCAAATACTACGACAAGGCTATGGAGCGTGTGTCGGACAACGCCACTCTCTATCGTCTGAAAGGTGAGATCCTGCTCGCCCGCAATGACGATAATCCCAACGCCGAGATAGCCGCCCTCTACGAGAAGATGCTCGAACTGCTCAATGCCAACCCGGCCAACCGCGAGTCGCAGGTCGCATCGTACCGCGCCGCCGACTACGTGCTCGGCATCTACTACTCTGATGTCGACAAGGCCAAGGCCAGAATGTATCTTGAGGATTATCTGAAGATCGACCCGGAGAACGAAGGCATCAAAAAGCTCTACGATTCTCTCGGAGAGTGATACCGTAAGGATTCAACTGCGAAATGACACAATATGGCGCTGTGCCGGCATTGCCGGTGCAGCGTCTGTCGTTTTCGGGCGACGGTAGCCGCCGTGCGGCGGTTTTCCGATTCTCTCCTCCGGGTATATATGACAAGGCCACGTGTCGGTGTTCGTGATTCCGACACATGGCCTTGTCTGTTTCGTTGTTTTTGGGAGGTGTGCTTGTCGTCAGCCGAAGCGGCTGATTTTCACCAGCGTCTTCTCGTCGATGATCTTTATCGTGCGTCCGTCGACCACTATGATGCGTTCGTTGCCGAAATCGGTCAGCGTGCGTATGGCGTTGGCTGTGGTCATGTTCGACAGATTTGCGAGATCCTGACGCCCCATGTAGACCCTGATGGTAGTGCCGTCCTCCTCATATCCGTAGCTGTCTTTGAGCGCTATCAGTGCTTCGGCGAGGCGGCCTCGCAGATGTTTCTGCGTGAGGTTGACGATGTTGGTGTCGGAGCGTCCGAGGTTGTGCGACAGTTCGCGGATGAAAAACCATGCCACGCTTATATTCTGGTCGATAAGCTCCTTGACTACGGTCATAGGTATCGTTCCGAGTATGGACGGTTCTATTGTGGCGGCGGTTGACACGTAGGATTCTTCGGCAAAAAACGCTCTGTAGCCGAAATACTGCACAGGCCGTATGAGCCGCAGTATCTGTGTGCGGTTGCCGGCTCCGTCCTTGTATAGCTTGGCTTTGCCTTTGAGCAGACACCACAGGTATTCGGGCGCCTCGTTCTCGGCGTAGATTATCTGATTTTTCTTGAAGTGATGTATTGCGAAGTTGTCGGTGATCTTGCGTTTCTCGTCGGCGTTGAGTGTGGTCCAGATTTCCGACAGGTCTTCGCTCATCACCTTCTCAAGAGCGGCTCTAACTTTATTCATGTCGTCGCTGATTGGATTGGGTGCAGTCCTGCTGATAGTTCTATGTGTGGAAAATGCTGACAAAGGTATGCATTTATTTTCACATTTAGAAGCCGTTGTGGTTAAAACTGCTTAAAATATGCTGATTGATGTGCCGGCGAAGCGGCAGTCGGCTGTTAAGTAATTCGAAGTATGCGTGAGTTACTGGTAAACATAACGATATAAACTAATTTTTAAGAGTCACTTATGCTTGAGGCGTGGCTTCGCTTGCTGCCTCGCGTGGCGGGATGTGATACGGTCATGGTGTGTGGTAAAAGACCCTGTGTCGATGCGCGGATGGCTGTGACACAGGGTCTTTTGATAAGTATGTCGGTTTCTTAGAATTCGCCGTAGACAAATGGCGATTCAAACTGTTCGAGCAGCGGATGACGGGTGTCTTTATCCGACAGGATCGCCGCCGAAGGGTCGATGCGCCAGTCTATGTCGAGCGCCGTGTCGAGCAGTGATATGCCTCCGTCGGCCTGAGGCGCATAGTAGTTGTCGCATTTGTACTGGAATACGGCGGTTTCGCTGAGCACTGCAAAGCCGTGGGCGAATCCGCGCGGCACGAAAAACTGCAGATGGTTTTCGGCTGTAAGCTCCACGGCCACGTGCCGGCCGTAGGTGGGTGAGCCGCGTCGTATGTCGACAGCCACATCAAGCACTGCGCCCTCTACACATCTGACAAGTTTGGCCTGTGTGAACGGCGGCCTCTGGAAGTGAAGTCCGCGCATCACTCCGCGCGATGATCGGCTTTCGTTGTCCTGTACGAACTCTATGTCGCGCTGCAGCAGCTGGTTGAAATCGCGCTGCGAGTAGCTTTCGAAGAAATATCCGCGCGAGTCGTTGAATACGCGGGGTTGGAGTATGACTACTTCGGGTATTGTGGTAGTGATCAGTTCCATTCGTGGCGGTGTTTAGTCAAGGTTCTGAAGTCCGGTGCGGTCGAGTTCGTCGATAACTTTCATCAGGTATTGGCCATATTGGTTCTTGAGCATCGGGCGTGCCAGTTCCACCATCCGTTCGCGGTCGATCCATCCCTGACGATAGGCGATGCCTTCAAGGCATGCTATCTTAAGACCCTGACGCTTTTCGAGTACTTCCACGTAGATCGATGCTTCGGCAAGGCTGTCGTGGGTGCCGGTGTCGAGCCATGCGAATCCGCGCGGCAGTGTGCGCACTCTGAGATCGCCGGAGCTGAGAAATTCCTGATTGACCGATGTGATTTCAAGCTCGCCACGTGCCGACGGTTTGATGGATGCGGCCACGTCGACCACCCTGTTGGGGTAGAAATACAGGCCGACAACGGCGTAGTTTGATTTCGGATGTTCGGGTTTCTCCTCGATGGAGAGGCATTTGCCGGATTCGTCGAATTCGGCCACGCCGTAGCGTTCGGGGTCGTCCACCCAGTAGCCGAACACTGTAGCCTGTCCGCGTTCGGCATCGGCCACAGCTTCTTTGAGCAGTCCGGAAAATCCGGCTCCGTGAAATATGTTGTCGCCCAGCACGAGGCAGGCCGAATCGTCGCCGATGAAGTCGCGGCCTATGATGAATGCCTGCGCGAGTCCGTCGGGTGAGGGCTGTTCGGCATATTCGAGATGGATGCCGTAGTCGCTTCCATCGCCGAGCAGGCGCCGGAAGCCTGGCAGATCCTGAGGTGTCGATATGACAAGTATGTCGCGTATACCCGCAAGCATGAGCGCCGATATGGGATAGTAGACCATAGGCTTGTCGTAGACAGGGAGAAGCTGCTTGCTGACTCCTTTGGTGATGGGGTAGAGGCGTGTGCCGCTGCCGCCGGCAAGTACAATTCCTTTCATATTAATGGAGTTCTTTCATTATGGTGCAAATATAGCAAACATATCCGATAATGTCAAGACGCCCGACAGCTAATTTGCTGACGGACGTCGCTGAGATGATAGGGCTATTTGCCGAATGTGAACCGTAGGCCGAGGTTGAGGTTGAAATTGAGCGGCTTGTCTTTGTAGATGGTGGTTATCGAAGTGCCGTCGTCGAAGTAGTAGCTCATACCCGGTTCGACATAGACCGAAGCGGCTTCGAGCAGCCGGAATTGTACTCCCGCCGACGTGTTGACCGACCATTGTAACGGTTTTTCGGCGAGGCGTTCGGTGGTCGATCCGTTGTCTATCCTGTCGAAGATGTAGTGTTTGTCGATGGTGGCCGACACGCATTTTTCGGCAAGCACTCCGGCTGAGGCGTAGAAGTCGAGCCGACGCCAGGAGTAGATTCTGTATTTGATGTTGGCCGGTATGCCGATATAATGTAGCTGTTGCCGGCCGGTGTAGTAGCTGTAGTCGCTCCCTTCCTTGATGTCGGACGTCAGGTTTGCGTAGCTGATGCCGCTTTCGAGCGAGATCCTGTCGTTGATGCCGAAGGTGAATGCCACTCCGGCTCTGACAGGCAGCCGGTGGCTCACCTCTTTGTCGAGCTGCTTGCCTCTGTTGAAGAGCAGCATTGCGAGCATGGGCCGGTCTTTCCACGAGGTGTTGTCGGCTCCGAGGGTGGTGGAGGCCGATGCAAATCCGGCCGCTCTGTTGCCCGAAGCCGCGCCGGTGCCCCCCGAACTATACATCGCTATTGACATCCGGCTGGCGGGCGTGGTGTGTCGTCTGATGGTGGCCGTTGCCGTTTCTCTTTTTCCGCTGTAGCCGGATGTGTGATGCGGCTGACGGCTGCGTGTCGGAGCGGCTTGCTGTGCGGTGTCGGATGGCACGGAATGCCGGGAGTCGGTTACGGCGGTGGATTCGGTCAGGTTGTCGCAGGCATTGTCGGCCGATGTAGGTCTGTCGACTGCGGCATAAGCGGCTGCGGGTGTGGCTTTGGTGTGTGTGCTGATGGTGGCTGCCGTATGCTTATGTTTCTGCACTTGCGCCGGTGTCGGTGCGCTGTGCGGTGCGGCAGGCTCCGGCCCGTGTGTGTCGGCCGTTATGGCCTCGGGCGTGTCGGCCGACAGCATTTCCTGCTGACTAAGGTTTATGCCGCTGTCGGGGATCGAAAGATAGAGAGTGATCGCGATTGCCAGCATGGCGGCTATGGCCATGCTTCTTCTGATCCATACAGGCATCACGCGCCGTGGTGTGGCGCTGCGCGGGCTGTGGGATGATGCGATATGGTGTTCGATTTCATCCCATAGTCCGGGCGGTGCGTCGGTTTCGTAGTCCGACATCCTGTCGTGGATCTTATGCAGCCAGTCTTCGTTCATGCTCGGTGTTGGTCGTGGGGTTATATGATGGTGGATAAAGGGTTGTGTTGGTGTTGTCTTATCTTGGCTGCCAGCAGCGCTTTGGCTCTGTGAAGCTGCGATGCCGAAGTGTTTTCGGTGATATTAAGCATTGATGCGATCTCTCTGTGGCTTTTGTTTTCGATTACATAGAGGTTGAATATGGTGCGGTATCCGTCGGGGAGTTCGCGTATCATCCGGAATATTTCCGACGACGGAAGGGAGTCGATGTCGGGCTGTTCCTCGGCGTGGTCATGGACCTCCGGGGTGATCTCCACAAAGTTGAACCGGTTGTGGCGCTGAAGAAATTTCAGAGCTTCGTTGACGGTCACTTTTGTGAGCCAGCCTTTGAGGGAGCCTTCGCCGCGGTAGTCGAATTCCGTGATGCCCGACATGATCTTCAGAAAACTCTCCTGAAGCACGTCTTTCGCGTCCTCGCTGTTGACGATGTAGCGCGAGCATACGGCTGTGAGATGGCGTATGTATGTGTCATACACCTCTCTCATGGCCGTCGGCTCGCCTTGCTTCACGCGGCGGATCAGCTTGAGTTCGTTGTCGGTATGGCGTGGCATCGTCTGTGGGCACCGTATTCCCGTCTGTGCAATGTGATGTCGGCGGCAGTGTCGGTGTGTTATCTTACCGACATAGAGTGGGATATGCCGGCCGGATCGATAGCCGGAAGTTTGCGCATCTGGAGCTCGAATTCGGTGGATTTGCTGCCGCTGAACGATGTCCATTTGAGTTTGATGGTGGTCTTGTCGTCGGCGGGGCGGGGGAGTCCGTTGAGGTTGAATGCTATAAGCGCGTCGCCCCACTGGCCGTTGATGTCGCCGTAGGCGTTGTGTCGCAGTTCGAGTTCGTAGGGGTCGTCGGGATTGTTGCCGGTGATCAGATTCACGGCATGTATGGCTCCGGGTATTGCCCAGCGTGTGCGTATGCGCAGTGTGAGATAGCCGTCTTCAGCTATAGTCACCCAGTCGTTGATGATCTCTATGGGGTCGTTGCCGAGGTCGTTGTCGGCTTCAATGTCGGGGAGGGCCAGGGGGAGTTTTGTGCGGATGCTGTCGATCCAGTTGACGTGGACATGGCGTATCTGGTCGTTGGCCTCGGATGCTACCGTTTCCGTATAGTTGACGAGTGCGCGCACCTCTTTTTTGTCAAACGGCGATGCGGTCATGTTGGTCGGTATCAGCTGTGTGGTGTTGTCGAGCTGCATGATGAAGCTTCCCTCGGAGTCGGGACACACTGTCACCAGAGCCGTCGGTATGAGCATGTCGGGTGAGTCGTTGCTGTCGGTGCATGATGACATGACCATTGCCGCAGATGTCATGACGGCGGCGGCCATAAGGATGTGGTGTTTTTTCATTTGTTGTTTGAATTGATTGGTTGTTCTGCCAATGTAAATCATGTTGTGCCCGAAACCTTGCATCGAAGTGACGGAAATTAACAAATATTTAACGTTTCGACCGGGTAACAAACGGCGGCGTGTCGCTGGCCGGGATGACCCGTGACACGCCGCCGGCAGTGAGTGTGCTGAGCTTGTATGGTCAGATTGCGGACGTCATTCGGTCGGCAGGGCGAACATATAGATGTTGCCGCCGAAATCGTTGGCCACGAGTCTGTCGCCGCTGACAGCTACGCTGCTGAATATCGGCGCTCCGGTGGCGTGGTGCCATACAATCTCGCCGTCTTTGGGACGGATGCCGTAGATGCCGCCATCGGAAGCGGCTACATAGATGACGCCGTTGGCTATCGTGGGGTTCGATTCGACGGTGGAGCTTTCCGGACGGGTGTAAGGCACGGTGTAGACCAGCGCATCGCCGGTTTTTGCGTTCCATACAGGTTCGAAGGTCTGTGCGTCGATAGCGAGCAGGCCCTCCTTCGAAGTTCCGAAGATTATCTTGCCGTCGGCGAGCAGCGGCGTGGATGTGGCGTCGACTGCTGTCGGAAGTTTGCGGCGTGCTATGATTGTGCCCGATTTTGGCTCGATGATGAAAAACGAATGGTTTGAAACGATGTAGATCAGTCCGTTGTAGAAGGCGGGCGTGGCTCCGCGGTCGCGGAGTCCCTCTTCGCTCAGGCTCCACAGCTTGCGTCCGGTCGCGGCGTCGTTGCCGTAAAGTGCGTCCCATTGCGATCCGCCTACCACTACTCCGCAGCCGGCTGCAAGGGTCGATGTGGTTCCCTCGCGGCGACGCCATCCGGTGTTGCGCCAGAGCGCTTTGCCTGTGCGGGCGTCGTAGGCTGTGAGTCCTTCACCGGAGCCGGCAAATACGGTGTCGCCTTTGGCTGTGAGTCCGTCGATGAGTCCGGGCACCGGCTGTATGGGGAGCTGCTCCTGCCATGCGACGGTGCCGTCGTTGCAGTTTATGGCATACAGCATGCCGGTGACATCCTGCGCGAACACTTTGCCGTCGGCTATGGCTATGCTGTTCTTTATCGATTTCGCTACCGGACGGCGCCATGCTTCGGCTCCTGTAGCTGCGTCGAAGGCCACGATGGCCGCATTGCCTTTGAGGTCCTCGTCGGTAGTGGCAGTGAACACTTTGCCGTCATGGATCAGCGGCGACGTCATGTAAATGTTGGCTCCGGCGTTGGCTGTCCACATCAGACGCGGCAGAGTGTCGGTCTTGGCCGTTTCTGTCGCGGGCATGTAGGTGAATGTCTGTTCGCAGCGGGCTGTGGCGCCCGATTTGAAGCGTGTGGTGACAGTGGCTGTCAGTGTCTTGCCGGCGTATGACTCTTTGAGGGGCAGCTGTGCTGTCCATGTCCAGTCGGTGGCCTGACGCAGTTTGATGTTGCGGGCAAGGATTTTGTTGCCTTCGGCAAGCGTGCAGCTGACGGCCGATGCCGGCGAGTGCGACGAGTAGGTGTTTACCGTGAGTACATTGCAGCCTGTCGTGCCTTTGGGCGAGGCTATTGCGGCATGGTCGTGGATGTATGAGTAGCGCAGGTCGGTGGTGATGTCGCCCTTTTTGTCGACGTTGATCACGCGGTAGGCGCTTGTGGAGTGGTCGATGCCACCTTTGTCGGGGGTGGAGGTGCAGATCGTCACTACGTCGCCCTGACGCAGCTGATGATTGATGTGCCAGTGGCCGTAGATCCATGCCTTGAGGTTGTGGTCGTTGAGCCTTATGCTGTCGGTCTTGCCTTTGATGGTGAAGTCGTTGCCGTAGGTGAGTATGTCGTGGTTGAATGCGCACACGGGTGTTCCTTCAGGGAGTACGGACAGGTCGTTGCGCAGCCATCGGGCCACGTCGTCGGCGGTATATGAGGGCCGTCGGTCGCCTCCGGGCATTGGGGTGACCACATAGTGTGTGCCGCCGGCATTGAAGGAGTACCATACCGGACCATATATGTTTTCAAAGAATTCTTCGCCGTAGGCTCCGTCGACCAGGTCATGGTTGCCGAGGCAGTAATATACCGGCAGCCCCATGTTGTCGGAGTTCATGAGTTTGATATGTTCGGTGAGTCCGTTCTTGTAGCAGATGTCGCCGGTGTGAACCACGAAAGCCGCCTGCTCGTTGGCTGCATAGCGACGCACGTCGTCGACCCATGCCTCGTTGCCTTCAGTATTGAATATCTCCGTGTCGGTCACGTGAATGAATCGGTGCGATCCGTCGCTTGCGGCGCCATTGTTGTAGCGCGTCATGGCGAAATCATAGTCCGCCGTTGCGGGATCGATGCGCAGATAGTGGTTTTTTACAGGTCGGTAACCCGAGGGTGAGCTTACGCTGACAAACCGTTGCCGGTCGTGTCCGGGCAGTGTGAAGCGGCCTTTTGCGTCGGTCGTGACTACGTTGAGGCCGTCGGTGACGGCCACATTGGCCATCGGGCGGTCGGCGCGGTCAAATACGCCATTGTTGTTGCGGTCGTCGAATACTCTGCCGTTGAGCTGGGCATGTGTCGCAATGAACGGCGAGCATGCCATAGCGGCTGAAAGTAGGATTTTAGCTAACATAATAACTTTAATGTTGATGTCAGGCTGCCGTGGCGGCGTTGGTTTTTCCCTGTGATTGTCGCCCTCAGCAGCAATGTGATGAATGAATTAAGGTAGTTGAAATGCAAATTTACGCATTATTTTATAAAGATAAAAGCCGGTATAAAAATAAAAAGCCGGGAGGAATTGCTTCCTTCCGGAATGTGATGTGTCAGCTTCAAATACTCGTTTTGGTCAGAGTTTCAATGCTTGGATTCATTGCTACGATGCGTCCTTTCGGATCGATAAGGAGCGATTTGAATCCTTCGGTCAGCCTGTAGTCATGAATGATTCGGTTGGCTTGGCTGCCGTCGACATGGATGTGGTTCTCCGCACTAAGATTGTCTCTACGCACTATCTCACGAAAGAGGCGCTCGCTACGGTCGAAATTGACCGACAAGAAACAAAATCGTTCTTGCGGGAGCAACTTGGCTGCCTCGTCATACCGGTGAGCCCGTAGGCGTGAGTCGGCGTCGGCCGACGACCAGAATGTGACGATCACATAGCGTCCCTTCAGCTCCGCAAGCGACAGCGTTGTGTCGCTGTTTTCGATGGTCATCGAGGGGGCGTTGTAGCCTTCGGCGGCTTCAAACACACGCTCGGAATAAGCGGAAACCGAAATGACAAGAACGGCGAAGAGCACAATGATTTTCATTGTTTTCTTCATTGTCAAGGTTTAATGTTACACATAAGGCATGCCTTCTGAAGGAGGGTGGCATTACGGTCGCACGTGTGTGGTACGGTCGTATCAAAAGGCTTGCCCCGCCGATTTTCGGCGTCATCTGCAGGCGACTCTTCGCCTGGCACCTTTCTTAAAACAGTGCAAAGTTACAAAAATGTTGCGGAGTGCGCAATCCGGCATGTCGACCGAATGGATGCAACTTGCTCCCGTTCGGCTTGGGGAGCGGGCTGGGAAGTGTAGTTAAAGTAAGTTAAAACGGGCGTTCAGGGTATATATCGGGCTTCGCGCAGGGCAGTGTCGGAGAGATAGAAAGCCGGTTGGAGGAGCGATTCGGGAGTGGCGTCGGGGTGCGTTTTCAGATATGACTCGACAATACACCATCCTGTAAACCGGCCGGCCAAAGGCGGCACATCGCGCCCTATCACCGTGCCCGGGGAGCCTTCGCGGAGCAGAGAGGCGGCTGTGCGCTCCGACCGGTCGAAGAGCAGGTCGGATCCGGCCATGCGGTGCCAGATCTCTTTTTCGGCCTTGCGCAGTAGCTCGAAGTCATCGGCCGGCAGGCCTATGGCGCGGCTGTCATTGCCCGGTGTCAGCCTGACAAGCGCTGCGGCCACTGCTCCCTCGTAAAGCATACGTTGCAGCAGTGTGGGGTGGCCGTGGCTCTCGAAGGGATGGGATGTGCGCACGATAGCCTCGGCTATGTCGCGCGTCATCCATTCAGGCGTTTTGCGTGCGCGCTGATAGGCGGCAAACGAGCTGTAGCCTTCGTAGTCCGCTCCGAGGTAATGGTTCAGACCCGCGATGACGTCAATGCCGCATGTGTCGGACAGGATGATGACCGATTGAGAATAAGGTATGACGGTGGCATATATGCGGCGTGGCGCCGGCGTGGCGGGCAGTATCGACTCCATGTTGTCGCACAGACGGTTTGCATCGGCCGAAAATTGTCGCAGCGACGGCATTATGGAGTCGGCGTCATGGCCGAATATTTTCATCGCTTCAGAATGTCCGAACCGGTCGGCAAACGAATGCGGGTCGGTGTCGCCGGCGCCGAACGCATCCATTATGATCCGTGCGCCGTCGGGCGATGATGCGAGCGCCTCGGCGGTGGTGATCCGCTCCACAGGTATCTCCACGTTGTCGCGGCCGCCGCATGCCGCCGCAGCCAGCAATATGGCTGCAATGGGTATTGTCGTCGATTTCATGAAGCCAAAGTTAAACAAAATGTGACCAACATTGGCCTCCGCGGCCGATTTTGTGGTGAATGTGGTCAAAAATGGGCGATATTTACTAACTTTGCGCTTTGATAACGATAAGTGCGCTCCCATAACGGGGGTAGATGAGCTTATCTTTGGCAAAAACAATCAACGAAACTATGCATGGCATAATACGCAGGATATCTGTAGCGCTGACAGTGGCTTTAATATCGCTGACCGCCGGAGCGGAAGAGTTTACCGTGGTTATCGACGCAGGGCATGGTGGCGGCGACGTCGGTGCGGTGGGCATAATCACTCGTGAAAAGGATATCAATCTGGCTGTGGCCACAAAGCTGGGTAAGCTGATAGAGGATAATTTCAAGGATGTAAAGGTGGTCTACACGCGCCGCAGCGATACGTTCGTCACCCTTCAGGGACGCGCCGACATAGCCAACAAGGCCGGCGGAGATCTCTTTATTTCCATCCATACCAACTCGATCGACAAGAAAGCACGCAATTACCGCACGGTGGCCGGAGCATCGGTCTACACCCTTGGCTTCCGACGCACGGAGGAGAACCTTGCCGTGGCCATGCGCGAGAACTCCGTGATGAAGCTTGAGGACGACTACACGACCGTCTACGAGGGCTTCGATCCGTCGTCGACCGAGTCGTATATAATTTTCGAGATGAGCCGCAACAAGCATGTGGAGCAGAGCGTGGCGGCCGCTCAGGCCATACAGCAGGAACTGGTGTCGACAGCCGGACGTCGCGACCGTGGCGTGAGGCAGGCCAATTTCTGGGTGCTGTTCAAGACCAGCATGCCTGCGGTGCTCGTAGAGCTTGACTTCATATGCAATCCCGTGCAGGAAAAATATATGGCCTCAAACAAGGGACGTGAGCAGATGGCGCAGGCCATTTTCAACGGTTTCCGTGAATATAAGCGTACGATCGACCATCAGACGGCGACTGTGAAGGGCGCGAAGAGCGCCACGAAGGAAAAAACTATGCCGCAGCCGCAGCGCAAGCTGACGCCGGTCGACGAGCCGGTGCACGAAGTCGTGGCGCCTGTCGGTGCCGACGATAAGAAGGCCGAGGGCGCCGAGGCCAAGACTGCGCCGGTGTCGGCTAAGAAATCCGAGGGCCAGTCGTCAGTAAGCGGCGAGGAAGTGAAACCGAAGGCCAAGAGTGCCGACAAGCCGGCGGCGTCCGATGGCCGCATCATATATAAGGTGCAGTTCATGACCGGATCGAAACGCCTCGGCAAGAAATCGACCGAATACAAGGGCATGACCGACGTAGATTGTTACGTCGACGGACGTGTCTACAAATATACCGTAGGATCATACACAACTCTTCAGGATGCGCAGAAGCGGCTGAAGCAGGTAAGGAAAAAGTTCCCCGACGCGTTTGTGATCAAGACACGCAACGGCAAGAGAGTGAAATGAAAACAAATCACCCAACGATATAATCAAACCGACAATGAAGACAATGCAAAAAAAGGAACTGATGATAGGCCTCACGGTGCTGGTCACGCTCCTGATACTGTTTTTCGGCATTGACTACCTCAAGGGGGTCAATGTATTCAAGGCCGCCAACTATTATTACGCGTCCTATACCAATGTAGCCGGGCTGGCTCAGTCGGCTCCGGTGACTGTAAATGGCTATAAAGTGGGTCTTGTCCGCGAGATTAACTATGAATACGACAATCCTGGTCATATCCGCGTGGAGCTTTCGCTCGACCGCAAGCTTCAGGTGCCCGTAGGCACGGAGGCTGTGCTTGTCACCGATATGCTCGGCACCTCGTCAATAGAGCTTCGCATGGGCAAGGACACGCGCATGCATCAGGTGGGCGACAAGCTTGTGGGTGTAAATTCCTCCGGTCTGATGGATAATGTCACCAACGACATCCTTCCCTCGGTGGCCTCGGCGCTACCGAAGATCGACTCGCTTCTGACGGCTGTCACGGCTCTCGTGTCGGATCCCGCGCTGCTCGGTGCGGTAAAGCGTCTCGACGCTGTGATGACAAATCTGGAGCGGAG
>JAIDKJ010000415.1 GCA_029051835.1 Paramuribaculum sp.
GCCATAGTAGTTGAGGCCGATCGAGTTCACGCGGTCGTTCCAGCGGAGAGCAAGCTCCCAGCCATTGGTGCGGAGGTCGGCTGCGTTAGCGTTGGGCACACCTGTTCCGAGTACGCCGGGAAGGGGCTTCTGAGCAGTGAGCATGCCCTTGGTGTCGCGCTGATACCAGTCGAATTCGGCGGTAAGGCGGTTGCCGAGGAATGCGGCGTCAAAACCGAGGTCGAGCTGATCAACCTTCTCCCATGTCAGAGTAGCGCTCACCAGACCCGGAGCCTGCACTACCTGCGGACGGTTGGTGTAGCTGCCGAGGATATATCCGAGAGTGCCGTAGTTCATGTTGGCGATGTAGGGGAAGTTGGAACCTACGGCCTGGTTGCCCAGACGACCGTAAGAAACACGGAGCTTCATGTTGTTCCACCATCCGCGCATGCCTTCCCAGAAGTTTTCTTCAGAGATACGCCATCCGAGAGATCCCGAGGGGAAGAAACCGTAGCGGTCACCGCTGGGGAACTTCGACGAACCGTCGTAGCGCCAAACGAATTCAGCGAGATACTTGCCTTCGAAGTCGTAGTTGATACGGCCGAACCAGCTGTTGATCGACCACTGTGTGGCGGAAGAGCCTACGGATCTGTCACCGGTAGCCTCGCCAAACTGATGGGAGTTGCCGCTCATCAGGTCGTTGCGCTGAGCGCTGAACGAGCCGTTGACCTTCTTTTCCTGGTTGTAACCGGTCATAAACTTGAAGTTGTGGCTCTTGGCGATCGTCAGGTCATACTGTGCGAAAGCATTGAATGCCTGGTAGTAGTCGTTGGACGAATACTTATAGATATAAGTGGGTCGGCTTGTCCAGGGATATTCAGCCAGAGGCACTCCGTCAACGCCATACTCCATGAAGGCGGTGTTGCGCGAAGTCTGGTTGGAGGTGTAGGCGTTCCAGGTATAGTCGGCCTGCACGAAGAGATTCTTGATCGGGGTCAGTTTCACAACGCCTGTCATCCAGAGGTCATTGTTCTGTGTCTTGGAGTTGCCACCCTCAGCAGCCACGGCCACGGGGTTGGTGTAGCTGCCCTGACCTGCCCAGTTGCCGTCGGGGTGCTTGACGGGCATGAACGGACGGAGGTCGTTCTTAAACATACCCGACATGCTGGTCACACCCGAGTTGCCCGATCCGGTGGGGTGGGTCTGGGTTATGTAGGCGTTTCTAATCTTGGCGCCGACGGCCAGCCAGCGGTTGAGCTTTGTCTCTACG
>JAIDKJ010000416.1 GCA_029051835.1 Paramuribaculum sp.
CCTGACTGTGTGTTGCTCGACATGAACTTCCGATCGTCAGTCAACAATGGCAACGAGGGACTCTACTGGCTTGGACGCCTTCGTGAATCAACCCCCGAGGTGCCTGTGGTGCTGTTCACGGCATATGCCGACATCCGTCTGGCCGTCCAGGGCATCAAGGCCGGTGCATCAGAGTTTGTGGTCAAGCCGTGGGATAACAACGAACTGCTCGAAACCCTTCTGCGAGTGTCGCAACCGCAGAACGACACTCCCCGGCCAAAACAGCCCGCGACACTACCTGAAGCCGCGTCGCTCGCCGACATGGAGCGCGAACGCATCGAGCAGGCCATCATCAGCGAACGCGGCAACATGAGCCGTGTGGCCAACCGGCTTGGCATTTCGCGGCAGACCCTCTACAACAAGATCAAGCGTTACGGACTATGACCGAAGCTATAACAGCTGCCTTGATCACAACTGCCGCTATAGCCGTCGCGGCGGTGATGTGGCGAGCCAACCGACAAAAGGACGCAAAACTGCGGCTACTGCTCGAAGCGCTCAAAAATGGCGACACATCACTACGTTTCAGCACATCGCGCAGCGTCAACCGCACTCTCAACCAAATAGCCGACATACTCGGCGCCATGAGCAGGCGCGCCGAACAGGCCGACCGTTATTACGGCCTCATTCTTGACCAGACCGAAACCGGGATTATCGTAGCCGGCGCCAACGGAACCATCCGCACCTGCAATGCCGCCGCATTGCGCCTGCTCGGACTCAAGACTCTCACTCATGTGTCGCAACTTGCCCGAATAGACCCCTCGCTGCCGGATGCCTTCGACTCGGCTGAACCGGGACAACGAAACACTATATGCTCGCGCCTCGGACTCACTCTGCGCGAATCATGCCTCAGAATCGATGGCGGCGAGCTGCGCATTTTCGCCATCACAGACATAAGCCACGAACTGGAAGCACGCGAAATTGGGGCATGGGAGCAACTTAGCCGCACTCTCGCTCACGAAATAATGAATTCGATAGCCCCGGTGATTTCGTTGAGCGACACTTTGCTGTCGCTACCGCCGGAATGCCACAGCGAACGTATAGAAGGTCTGCGCGCGATAGGCAACACAAGCCGATCGCTCCTTCAGTTTGTCAAGTCATACCGCTCGGTGGAGTATGCACCGAGCCCGTGCATCAGTAAGGTGACCGTGGTAGATGTGCTCCGTCACACTTCGACGCTTTTCCCGCAAATGAAATGGAGCGCCCCGGCCGACATGACCGTAGCGGCCGACGAAACGATGCTCTGCCGTGTGCTATTCAATCTCTGCACAAATGCCCTACAGGCCGGAGCACAAACAATAACTGTGACCGCATCTGACAACATCATCGAGGTGGCAAATGACGGCGACCCCATCGCGCCCGAACTTGCCGACGACATATTCACACCATTTTTTTCAACCCGCGACGACGGCAGCGGCATAGGACTAATTCTCAGCCGCCGGATCATGACCTCCTTCGGCGGATCTCTTACCCTACAGCGTCTATCCTCACCCGTTATCTTCAGGCTGTCATTCAGAGGGCATTTCTCATCAGTCCGACACACGAAAAGAGCGTGTCATAACAGCTCACCTTTATCGGACAAGCCACTATGACCACGCTCTCTCGACCTCGGAATGAAAATCGAGGCGCTGTATCAAAACGATCATTTTTGACACAGCGCCACGTGGAGGAAGTGAGTCGTCACTTGACTGGAGCGAACTGATCCTTGCCCACTCCGCACAACGGGCAAACCCAGTCGTCGGGCAGGTCTTCAAACGATGTACCCGGCTCGATGCCATGTTCGGGATCTCCTACTGCGGGGTCATATACCCAATCGCATACTTCGCATACATACTTGTCCATAATTAAGCTTTTTAATTAATTAGTTTCACACATATAAACATCATCACTCCTCAATGTGTTCGATAGCGCCCGATAGCGAGATTTACCATGCAGGTGACAAATGTTTGCGATAAAATGGCTAAATTTGTCGGTATGATAGTATTTCCCAACGCAAAGATCAATCTCGGCCTGGCCATCACCGGACGGCGGCCGGACGGCTACCACGACATTGAAACCGTAATGTATCCCGTGGGATGGAGCGATATACTTGAAATCGTGCCATCGAAATCAGGAGTAACCGAATTGTTCACTTCGGGCCGCAGCGTAGAGTGCCCGCCGGAAAGCAATCTGGTCATGAAGGCCTACCGCGCGCTTGACGCCATCACCCCACTGCCACCTGTCAGCATCTATCTCCATAAGGTGATACCTGACGGCGCCGGACTCGGAGGCGGATCGGCCGACGCGGCTTTCACTCTAAAAGCCCTCAATGCGATGATGGCTCTCGGGCTTGACGACGACCGGCTGGAAGAGATAGCCGCGACGATCGGAGCCGACTGTCGGTTTTTTATCCGCAACCGGCCTGTAACTGCCACCGGCACCGGCACGACGTTTTCGCCGGCCGACATCACACTCGCCGGATACAGCATCGTAATAGTCAAGCCGGCAGGATCGGTTTCGACACGCGAGGCATACGCCGGGGTGAAATCATATACATCTCCGGGAAGAGTGGCCGAAACTATAGTACGACCCCTACCCTTATGGGACGGATGCCTTATCAACGACTTTGAAGCGTCGGTTGCCACACAGCTCCCGGAGATAACCGCCATAAAACAGAGGCTTACGGATATAGGAGCCGCCTATACTTCCATGTCGGGATCAGGATCGGCAGTCTACGGACTGTTTGAGGGTGACATTTTGTCAGACAACATTTCAGAGCTGTTTCCCGAGGCCGACACATATATCGGGCGGCTTGACTGACTGAACGTTATCAGCTCTCAATTGTTATGTCAGATAAAGACCCGAGCGGTTTGGCAAGATTTTTGCATACAATAAGAAAATTAGTGTCAATTATGAGCGACAAAAAGAAATCATCAAATACAGCCGACGAACTTCAGCCCGAAGAGATACTGGACAATATCGGCGAATCGGTTGATGAAACCGAAAACATGAGCGATCAGGACATCGAGAATGCTGAAATGAGTGAAATCGACCGTCTAGCCAAAGAGCTTGCCGAAGAGAAGCTCAATGTGGAGAAAGAGAAGAAGGAATACCTCTTCCTGATGGCCGAATTCGACAATTTCCGCAAGCGCACCCTGAAAGAGAAGAGCGATATAATCCGCAACGCCAACGAACAGTCGATGAAAGGTCTGCTGCCGATCGTCGACGACTTCGAACGCGGCCTCGACGCCACCAAAGATGTGGATGACCCCAACGCCATAAGAGAGGGGATGGAGATCATCTACAACAAACTGGTGAAATATCTCGAACAGAACGGCGTAAAGGCTATGGAGAGCAACGGCGCCGACTTCGACCCGGATATGCACGAGGCCATAGCCATGGTGCCGGTTGAAGATCAGAATCTTAAAGGCAAAGTGATCGACACGCCTACCAAAGGCTACACTATCAACGACAAGGTGCTCCGTCACGCCAAGGTGGCTGTCGGACAGTGATTGTAATATCGAGAGGCATTAAGAGATGGACAAGAGAGATTACTACGAAGTGCTCGGCGTAGCGAA
>JAIDKJ010000417.1 GCA_029051835.1 Paramuribaculum sp.
GCCATAAAATCTATTTGACACCGCCCTACGACCAAGTGACAGTGCAAGACATCCTACATGCTTTTGACAGAAACCGTGTAGCAAAATCCAAAATACTCTAAATTTGCATGGCAAGAACACCTGAACGACTCTACGGCCTCATAGGGTATCCGCTCGGACACTCTTTTTCGCAGAACTATTTCAACCACAAATTCGAGGCGGAAAAAATCGCTGCCCGATATGTCAATTTCGAGATTGCCGATATCGGTCAACTGATGGAGATCATAGCCCAGTATCCCAATCTTGCGGGACTCAATGTGACAATCCCCTACAAAGAGCAGGTGATAGCCTACATGGACGAGATGGATCCCGATGCGAAAGTGATCGGCGCGGTCAATGTCATAAAATTCATCGGCTCCGGCAAGAATCTGAAACAAAAGGGATACAACAGCGATATAATCGGTTTTTCGGACTCGATAGCTCCTCTTCTCAATCCGGCCCGCCGACATGCCCTGGGGCGCGGCACCGGCGGCGCGGCTAACGCTGTAGGCTGCGGACTGAAGAATCTCGGGGTGGAGGTGACATTCGTGTCGCGCACCAAACGCGAAGGCATGCTGACCTACGACGAGCTGACGCCGGAGGTGATGGATAAGAACAAGATCATCGTCAACACTACCCCGCTCGGCATGTATCCGCATGTAGACGAATGCCCCGACATACCATACGAAGCGCTGACTCAGGAACATCTATGCTACGACCTGCTATACAATCCCGACGTCACACTGTTCATGAAGCGCTCGCAGGCTCACGGAGCCGAAACGAAAAACGGACTGGAGATGCTGCTGCTTCAGGCTTTTGCCGCCTGGAACATATGGCATTCATAAAACAGCATTAGAAAACGCATAAGAATAAACATAACCAAACCTACTTTCAAAATCATGTTTACAGAAAAACGCAGCAGTATGCTCCACGGCGTACTGCTTATAGCACTCTTCTCCTGCGCCGCCTTCTATATCGGCAGCGCGCAAGTGGTGCGCGAACTATCTTTGAGCCCGATGATCATAGGTATCGTTCTCGGTATGCTCTATGCCAACTCCCTGCGCAACAACCTGCCTGAGACGTGGGTTCCGGGCATACAGTTCTGCTCGAAGCGGATATTGCGCGTGGGCATCATACTCTACGGCTTCAGACTGACATTTCAGGACATAGTCAACGTGGGCGCCGCCGGCATCATAGTCGACGCCATAGTGGTGGCCACCACCATACTCGGCGGCATCCTCATCGGCAAGATGATGAAGATGGACCGCGACATAGCCCTGCTCACCTCCATAGGCAGCGGCATCTGCGGCGCTGCGGCTGTGCTCGGCGCCGAGTCGACCATACAGACCAAGCCCTACAAGACAGCCGTGGCTGTGGCCACAGTAGTGATATTCGGCACCCTGTCGATGTTTCTATATCCTATAGCCTATCGTGCTGGCATCCTTGAGATGACACCTCAGGAGGTGGGCATCTATGCCGGCGCGACTCTTCACGAGGTAGCTCACGCCGTAGGCGCAGGCAACGCCATGGGGCCGGACGTGGCCAATGTGGCGATCATCGTGAAGATGATACGTGTGATGCTGCTGGTGCCGGTATTGCTGATACTCGGATGGTGGGTAGCGCGCCGCGCCGCCCGCTCGACCCAGCAGGAGGGCGCCACGAAGGGTAAAGTAGCCATCCCCTGGTTTGCAGTAGGCTTCCTTGCCGTGATCGGATTCAACTCTTTCGATCTGCTTCCGATACCGGTGGTGGACGCGATCAATTACTTCGACACGTTCCTGCTGACCATGGCCATGACCGCCTTAGGCGCCGAAACCAGCATCGACAAATTCAAGAAAGCCGGCGCCAAGCCATTCATACTGGCCTTCTGGCTCTATCTGTGGCTTCTCGGCGGAGGCTACCTACTGTCGAGATACCTTGCTCCGCTCTGGCTATAAACCACATACCGGACAACAATGCGCGCTCCTCTCTCTATGATGCCTTTGATTCCTGCGGCCGCCGCCATGGCCGCAGGAATCATTTTATCGGCTCTGACCGACGCTACCCTGACAGGGATAGCCGCCGTCGCCATAGCCCTGATATGCGCGGCGATGAAGCACCGGCACACGGCCATCGCAGCATGCGTCACAGCCGCCGGAGCCTTAGCCTTCGGCATCGGAGCGCCCGACCACGAGCCACTGCCCTACGGGACAACCATAACGCTTGAGGCCGACGTCAAGGAGCTGAAAGAGGGGGACGCGACACTTCGACTGCAGGCCACCCCAATCATATATGCCGACGGAAACGGAAGCCGCCGGCTTACGAATCCGACCGACCTCTATCTGTACCTTCCATCAATCGAACCCAATATAGAACCGGGCGACCGGATAACCGTAAGGACAAGCATAGACCGCCCGGAAACACGGACATACTTCCCGGAGGAAACGAGCGAGCGCCAGCGCATGGATCGCATCGGAATAACCGGAAAAGCATTCGTAAAACCCGAAAACATCCTGGCCGTAAAACCGTCGCCACGGATAATAATGCGACTGCTCAAGGTGCGCACAGGCATCACTGCCGTCATCTACCGGAGCGGCATGAAAGGCGATACCAAACGCCTGGTCAACACACTGATCACCGGCGACACCTCAGGCATGGACAAGCCGATGCGCCAGAGCTTTTCGGGAGCCGGCATGGCTCACGTGCTTGCTCTCAGCGGCCTACACGTGGGCATCATAGCCTCGCTGCTGATGATAGCACTGTATCCGCTGCGCCTGTGCAGGATGCGCAGTGCAGCCTCCATGATCACGATCGCCTTGCTCTGGGCATACGCCGCCATCACAGGCATGTCGGCCTCCGTCACCAGAGCGGTAGTGATGGCTTCGGTGCTGCTCATGGCATCAATGCTTCAACGCCGCCACAGTCCGGCCAATGCCCTTTGTCTGGCCGCCATGCTAATCATGGCCTTCGATCCGACAGCACTGTTCACGATCAGTTTCCAGCTATCGTTTGCCGCAGTGGCGGGCATACTTCTGTTCGCCCGACAGCTTAATCCGGTCGCTCAACGCCGACGGCTCACCCACCGAATGGCCGGAATGGTCGCCGTGGCGCTTTCGGCCATGCTCGCCACCGGAGCAATATCTACATATTACTTCCACACATTTCCGGTCTACTTCCTCCCCGCCAACGTAGCGGCTACCCCGCTCCTGCCGCTGCTCATTTCGGGAGCCACTGCGGCGATAGCCATTGAAGCCTGCGGAGGCAATCCCGGGATACTCAACGCAGCCGTAGACCGGATCGCCGATTGCGTAACCGGCATCGCCGACGCCTGCAACGATCTGCCCGGAGCGACGATAGAAGGGATCTATTTCAGCCCGTGGCTCCTGACCGGGACAATCCTTACGGTCGCCGCTCTCGCCTACGGACTGCATCGCCGCCGCATGGCCGGACTGGCAGCATCGGCCATACTCGCATCGGGCACAGCTTGCATGGCCATGATACCGGCCACACCCGACCGATCAGGAATATATATCATCCCGGCGGCCGGACACACCTGCGTGGCCATAGCCATGCCTGAAAGCGTGGCCATCATATCAAACGCCAACGACCGCCATCTCTCCGAGATAGCATCACGCGAAGTGTCGCGAATGCGCGACTATATGGCGCGCCGCGGCATCGACAGCCTACTGACAGCCAACCGCCGGGCGGATTTTCCCGGCATCGCCTACAGGTATCCCATTCTGAAGATAGGGAACCACCACATAGTGCTGGCCGACGGTGGAAATCACGGCATAGAGCTGCACGACGATCCGAAACCGGCCTACGTGATAGTATGTCAAGGCTATCGCGGCACGATGGAGGAGATAGCCGCAACATACCGACCCGACACCATAGTGATGTCGGCCGATCTTAATGCAAAAAGGGCTGAAAGATATATGGATGAATGCCGGCAGATGCAACAACCGGCCTATTCGATGCGCTCGGGACGCCTGCCCGACCTCAACGCCCTGCTACGGCGCTAAGAGCCGTCAGTTGACAGCGATAAGTTCGATATCGAATATCAGGGTGGAGCCGCCGGGGATGCCGGGCTGGCTCGACTTGCCATAGGCCTGCGCTGCCGGGATATAGACCTCCCATCGGTCGCCGATATGCATCTGCTGCAATGCGATGATCCATCCGGGTATAAGCTCGCGGAGCCTGAAAGCCGGAGGCGTAGAGCCACGGCTGCTGTCGAACGTGCGTCCGTTGATAGTCTTTCCGACGTAATGCACCGTCACCACGCTCCCCCGTCCCGGCATGGCCGACCGCGCATCGCCCTGTCGGATCACCTTATAAAAAATACCCTTATCGAGCGGCTTCACGCCTGCCTCGCGCGATTTAGCCTCAAGCCACTCAAGATTTTTCAATACATATTCCTGTTTCGCCATCTGCAAGCTGTCAAATGTTTATAATTCCGGGGAGCTTTTCAAATGATTCCAAATCAGACCGTAAGCGCAATATGGTTGCGCTCGGCCAGACGCCTCATATTTATTATAGCATACCGCATGCGTCCCAGAGCGGTATTGATGCTGACGTTGGTCAGGTCGGCTATCTCCTTGAACGACATATCGCGGTAGTAACGCATCTCCAGCACTTCGCGCTGATTGTCGGGAAGGGCTGCGACAAGGCGCCGCACATCGCGGTCGATCTGCACCGAAGCGAGATGATCCTCGATATTTCCCTCGCTCAACTCGCGCCGATTGAGCACATCGGTTTCTCCGGCATCGGCCGACACCACGTTTTCGGCCTTTGCCTGCCGGAAAGTGTCGATAATAAGATTATGGGCTATGCGGGTCAGCCACGAGAAGAAGCGTCCGCTCTCGCTGTAGCGTCCCTGCTTGATGGTCATAATAGCCTTGACAAATGTATCCTGAAATATATCGTCGGCCATATCGCGATTTTTCACCACGGATAAAATATAGGAAAACAACCGGGACTGATGACGGCGCAGAAGCACGTCAAACGCCTCATTGCATCCTGAAGCATACTTCGCCACCAGAGATTCGTCGGGCAGCGCGACCATGTCCTGTATCACTATTCTAAATTTTAATTGGTTTAGAGTAGCAGTGTTTCGATAGGCGTTACGATTGGTTTTTAATCATTTAATCTTCATCGGTCATCCCTGTATGCTGACCACGCCGGCAAAGTTAAATCTTTTTTACATGTCT
>JAIDKJ010000418.1 GCA_029051835.1 Paramuribaculum sp.
TTGTCTGTCGCATTTCGAGCGAACGGCGTGCGGCCTGTGCGAGCAGTGGCGTGGATTCGAAATTGATGGCGTTTCCGGGGAATACGGCGAACAGGTGTGAAGTGTGGCGGTGGTCGGTCACCGGGTCGCGGTCGATCATCCACTCCATCAGGTTGCCTTTCGCTCCAATGCGCGGCGGAGCCATTCGTCTGAGTTTTTCGTTTAGTCCGGCAGCCCAGAGGCTGTCGGTGCGGAGTATTCCGGCCGCTTTGACGGTGTTGGCAAACAGTTGCGACACAATCTGCTGGTCGTGTGCCACTCCGTCCTCTCCGCGCGGGCCTATTTCAGGCGACCATCCGTTAGGCACCACGAGAGTGCCTTCGGCTATGTCGTGAAGTTCGGGATAGGCCGAGGTGTCGACAGGCCGGTACTCGCTCTCGAAGCCTTGGCCTCCGCGCCCGAGCTGCTTGAGATTGCGTTCCCAGTAGTGGCATAGTTCTTTCATGACCGGATAGGCCTCTTCGCGCAGGTAGGTGGTGTCGGAGGTGAAGGCGAAGTGTTCCCAGAAGTGTAGCGCGTACCATGCCGATCCGGGCAGGTTAACCTGCCATCCGTGGCCTCCGAACGGATTATGGGATGTGTAGACGATCCATCCGTCGGCTGCATCCTCGGCTTTGCGTCCGATCGCTTCCAGATATTCGCGGGTGGCAATGCGGTTTGGTTCGCGCATGGCTCTGAGATAGTCGAGCATCGCGCGATGACATTCGGGAAGATTGGCCGCCTCGGCAAACCAGTAGAGCATCTGGAAATTGATGTTGCTGTGGTAGTCGTTGCCCCATGGCGCGGTGATACGTGCGTTCCACAGCCCCTGCAGGCCGCCGGGGAGGCTTCCCGGCCGTGAGGAGGTGATGGTGAGGTAGCGTCCGAAATTGTATATCAGATTGTCGGTGGCAGGGTCGTGTCCGGCGGTGCGGTATGCTGCGAGCCGCCGTGGTGTGGGTATGGTGTCGGTGTCGTCGGTGTTGAGCATCAGCTTCTGCCGCCCGTAGAGATGCCGGTAGTCGGCCTGATGGCGAAGCAGTAGCCGGTTGTAGCCAGTGTCGTCGACCGCCCGGAGCCGGGCTTCGGCTTTGATTTTGGGCGACTCGCCTCTGAAGCGCCGGG
>JAIDKJ010000419.1 GCA_029051835.1 Paramuribaculum sp.
GATCGCCGCCGGTGCGTATGAGCAGATCCGGATCGGGCATGTCGGCGGTAGTCAGATAGCCCGACACCGTCTGCGGAGTGATATCCTCCGGCGACAGCACTCCCGAAGCGGCGTCGGCAGCCATCCGCCGGCAAGCCTCGGTGATCTCCCAGCGCGACGAATAACTCAGAGCCAGACACAGCGTCAGCCCCGTGCAGTGGGCCGTATCGGCCATACACTGGCGCAGACGTGCCATGGCTTCAGCCGGCATACGCTCGAAAGCACCTATCATCGTCAGTCTGACATTGTTTTTTATCAGATCGGGGGTTTCACGCTCGATAGCCATCACTATCAGATGCATCAGCGCGTCCACCTCAGCCTGAGGGCGTTGCCAGTTCTCGGTCGAGAATGCATACAGTGTCAGATAGCCCACACCGGCCTCCGAAGCGGCCTCAGTGATCCGTCTGACGGTATTGACACCCTCCACATGACCGGCCGAACGGTCCATGCCGCGTTCGGTGGCCCATCGTCCGTTGCCGTCCATTATTATGGCCACATGTTCCGGCGTCCGGCGCTCGGTGGCTGATGCGTTATGGTGTCTGTTCATGATTATTCGCTTTGATTACTCTGATAGTCAGTCTATACGGTGACAGGTTTCACAGCGTTCGCCAAACTCGTAGCTCACCGATACGCCCAGTGCCCAATACATATCCGTATTCTTCAGCAGCGAGCTTTTGATGCCGTAAGGATCTGCGAGATCACGACCGTCGAGATTGTCCGACAGTGTCTTGTTCATCGTCAGTTCCAGGCCGAGATTGAGCCGCTCCGAAGGCTTGTAGCGCACACCTGCCGCTATCGGCAGGGTCAGCGAGGCGTAGCTGCGCGAGTCGACGCTCGACATCACGACCCCGACGCCAAGACCCACATACGGAGGCCATCGGCGCAGACGCTTGTAGGTTTCGCCCATGCCGTAGGGAAAGAAGTTGAACTCGCCACGCAGAGCCACGTCGGCCACAGTGGCCGTAAACTTATAGGCAGCTCCGCCGGGCAGAGCATTGTCCATATCGGCGGTATTGCCGCTGATGGTGTTCACTCCGGCCTGCAGACGTCCCGACCAGCGGGAATTGAAATTATACCGGCCGAATATGTCGGCATGAACACCCGGATGACGGAATGCGAAACCCTCGTTGGCGTCGCCCGTATAGCCGCTCATGCCCAGTGAGGCGCCGCACTCCCCCATATTGCGAGCCTCCTGCGCGCGACGCCCGGTCAGAGCCGACGCCGCAAGAGCCATTGCCAGTATGTTAAGCCTCATCGCACTCACTGCTCTGACTTATTGTATCGGGAGGAAAGTGAAGTAATTGATATATCCACGCTTTACATACGGAGAGAAGCCCGCGCTCGACCTTCCGCCGAACAGATATATATACGGGCATTCCCACGAGCTGACCGGCTTTACGGCACGTGAAGCTTCGGGATAAAGGGTCTGCTCAACCACAAGCGCCTGGGCGCCGGTCAGCAGGGGCGCGCTGCTGGTGGGCTGCATATATGCCGGAGCCTCCGTCCAGTGCACACCCTGATCGACCGACATATACACCTTGTCGTTCATCCGGCCGTCGGCATGGCTGCCGCCGAAAGCCAGAAGCACAGGCGAACTGCTGGCCACATACTGTATGTCGAGCGTCAAGTGATAATACTGTATCATCATCACACCCTCGAGAGGAGGCAGCGACTTGAGCGACACGGCTGCCCATTCGCGGCCGTCGTAAGCCCACAGGCTGCCGGTGAGCGAGCCGTCGGCGGTGCGTCCGCCAAGCATGGCAAACATCGCATTGTCGCTCCACGGGGTAGTGAAAGTCATCGGCGTGCTGGTAGCCTTCACCGGACATCCGTCGGCCACAGGCTTCTCTGTCGTAGCCGGATATGTCACATGGCTGTAAGAGCCGTCGGAGTTTATCTTGTTGCCGAGCACGGTAGCTCCGTAGCCGCCGTAGATGTAG
>JAIDKJ010000420.1 GCA_029051835.1 Paramuribaculum sp.
ATGCGGGTACGCACCTACTCCATGAATACGTCATCGGCCAACGGCACGGGGCTTACGGTGCCCATGCCTCCGGTGTTGAGTCCGGTGTCGCCTGCGCCTATGCGTTTGTAGTCTTTTGCAACGGGCAGCACACGGTAGCCGCCATGACCGTCGGTGAGAACGAATACCGAGCATTCGATGCCCGACAGGAACTCCTCGATCACCACCGTGGCCGACGATTTGCCGAACATGCCCGAAAGCATCTCGCGGAGCGACACCTTGGCCTCGTCGAGCGTAGGCAGGATCAGCACTCCCTTACCGGCTGCCAGTCCGTCGGCCTTAAGCACGTAGGGCGCTTTCAGGCTTTCGAGGAAACGGTAGCCATCCTCTATAGTTTCGGCTGTGAAAGAGCGGTAGCGGGCGGTGGGTATGCCGTTGGATTCCATGAAACGCTTGGCGAAGTCCTTGCTCCCTTCGAGCGCGGCGCCGGCCCGGCAGGGACCGCATACGGCCGGACCGCCTTTGGCCTTGAAGAAGTCGGCCAGACCGGCCACAAGCGGATCCTCGTTGCCGGCCACTATGAGATCGATCCCTTCGCGGTCGACAAATTCAGCTATAGCCTCGAAGTCGGTCGGAGAGATGGCCACATTGGTGCCGAAAGCATCGGTGCCGCCGTTGCCGGGCGCTATATAGAGTTTCTCGAGCAGCGGGCTCTGCTTCATTTTCCATGCGAGGGCCGATTCGCGACCACCGCTTCCGAGCAAAATTACTTTCATGTCAAAAAAGGGGTATGTGAGGTGGTTTTTTACTTGTTGTCGTCATCGTTGCGGCGCCAGCCCTTACGGCTGCGCATCACTACGTTCTCGCCATTTTGCGGGGGCAGCGAGGGGCCTCGGCCGGTAATTGACTTCAGCGCGTCGGGGTTGCGGCGGCGTGCCAGCGGATTCTCCTGGTTCTCGCGCTGTGCCGGTGCATGGCGTTCGTCATCGTGCCGGCGTTCCGTCCGCTCGCGGCGGTCGAAGCGGTCGGCGGTGTCATGATGGCGTTTGTCGTCGCGTCGGCCTGGCTTTTCGGCGAAACGGCCGCTCTTGGGAGCATAGCGGTCCGACTTCGGTCGACGGTCTTTGCCGCCGAAGCCGCGGCGTCGAGCCTCGGAGCGCCATTCGTCGTCGGTCATGCGGCGCGGGCCTTTGCGTTCGCGCTTGTTCTCGCGGGTTGCGCCGTCGGCGTCCTTCGAGTGGCGGATTGAGCCTCCCTGACGGCGGAACGAGTTGTAGTCGCCGTCGAATATCACGTATTCGCGGAGCTGGCATTCGAGAGCGCCGTTGAACACCTCCTCTTTAACCGAAGGCGACAGGCCGATGGCGTTGAAATGCTCTTCGCGCAGGGCTATGATCCATGCGTGGTAGCCGGTGAACACATGCTTCAGGGCTGTGCCTATCTCGCGGTAGAGGCGGTCCATGTCGTCGGTGACTATGCGCTCGCCGTAGGGCGGGTTGGTCACGAGTATGCCGTCGGCCGGAGCCTCGGTCCAGTCCTTGATGGCCTTTACCTCCAGATCTATGTAGCGGCCTACGCCGGCCTGCTTGATGTTGGCCCGCGCTATGGCTATGGCCTTGGGCGATATGTCGGCGCCGATTATGCGGCACGAAGGCTCGCGTTCAGCCGATTCGTCATTGTAGATGCTGTCGAAGAGGTCGGCGTCGAAGTCGGGCCACGCCTCGAAGGCGAACCGCTTGCGGTAGATGCCGGGCATGATGCCGGCGGCTATCATGGCGGCCTCGATCAGGAAGGTGCCTGAGCCGCACATCGGGTCGACAAGCGGACAGTCGCCGCGCCAGCCGCTTTTGAGGATGATGCCGGCGGCAAGCACTTCGTTGATGGGCGCTTCGTTCTGCTCCACGCGGTAGCCGCGTTTGTGGAGCGATTCGCCCGATGAGTCGAGCGACAGGGTGACGCGTTCGCCCGAGATGTGGACGTTGATAAGTACGTCGGCATCCTGCAGGCGCACGCCCGGACGCTTGTCGGGGCCGAAACGGTCCTTGAAGTAGTCGACTATGGCGTCCTTCACGCGGTAGGTGACGAAGCGCGAGTGGGTGAATTCGTCGGAATAGGCCGTGGTGTCGATGGCGAAGGTCTTGTCGAGCGACAGCACTTTGGTCCAGTCAAATTCCTTGACCATGGAGTAGAGCGTGTCGGGATCGGAGGCCGTGAACTTGTATATGGGCTTCAGTATGCGAAGCGCGGTGCGGCAGCACATGTTGGCACGGTAGAGCATGGCGAGGTCGCCCTCGAACGATACCATGCGGCGTCCGGGTTCGACATTCTTGGCGCCGAGGCCGCGAAGCTCTTCGGCAAGCACTTCTTCAAGACCCTTGAAGGTCTTGGCCACCATTTCAAACTCTCTGCATTCGTCGGTTGCGTACATATAATGTCAGATGGGGTGTCGGTTGTTTGGATTGGATGTGACATTGCTGGCTGCGGTGTCATTGGGAGCCGGCCGGCTCCATCCGCAGTCAGTGGTGCAAAGTTAGCGATTCCGCTTCATCCGTCAAAGAAAAGCGCCCCGGATTATTCGCGATTGTCGGCGGGGAGGCGCACTATGTTGGTGGGTGAGGATTGCACGAGCCGTTCGCCCGGAGCCACATCGAAGGTCACCCAAAGGTTGCCGCCGATTACGGCGCCGTCGCCTATGCTTATGCGGCCGAGTATGGTGGTATTGGCGTAGATGACCACGTCGCGACCCACTATCGGGTGGCGCGGCACCCCTTTGACAGGGTTGTTGTCGGCGTCGCGCACAAACGACCGCGCGCCAAGCGTCACACCCTGATAGATCTTCACGTTTTCGCCTATGACCGAGGTGGCGCCGACCACCACTCCCGTGCCGTGGTCTATCATCAGGCCGGGGCCTATCGTGGCGCCGGGGTGCAGGTCGATCCCTGTTTCGCTGTGGGCGAGTTCGCTTATCATGCGGGGGATTACAGGCACTCCGAGCCGGTGGAGCGTGTGGGCTATCCGGTGACAGGTGAGCGCGCGCAGGCCGGGGTAGCTGAATATAACCTCTTCGGTGGAGTTGGCTGCCGGGTCGCCGCGGTAGGTGGCTTCGGCGTCGGCTGCGAGCAGATGGCGCATGGCGGGCAGCTGTTCGATGAACTGCATTGTGAGCCGGTCGGCGCGCTGTGTGGTGGCCGTCATGTCGGTCGGCGTGCCGCATTCGGTTTCGAAGCACAGTCCGGCGGCTATCTGTCGCGAGAGTATGCCGCGCAGTTCGTCGACGGCCATGCCTATATGGTAGAGCAGGTTGTCGCGGCGCACCTGGCTGTTGGCGAAAAAGCCGGGGAAGAACAGATGGCGACACAGTTCTACGATGCGTCGCGTGTCGTCGTGGTTGGGCAGTGGCTCTCCCTGCAGACGGGTGTGGCAAACTCCCGGCAGCGCTTCTGCGGCGGCCAGGCGGCAGACGGTCGTGCCGATCGTGTCGGCGTCGTCGCGATGCGTGTGGGCGGGGTGTCGTCTGTTCATGCTGATGTTGTTGGCGGTCTGTTCTGACGGTGGGTTAACGGTCGGAGCGGCGCGAATGTTCGCGCGGGGTTAATGGATATAAAACAAAAAACTCCCGATACATCACGCACCAGGAGTGTCCCAATTCTTGCTTTTTCTATCTTTGGCGCTTCAGGATGGGCTTGAACCAACGACCCCCTGATTAACAGTCAGGTGCTCTAACCAACTGAGCTATTGAAGCATTTTACATAC
>JAIDKJ010000042.1 GCA_029051835.1 Paramuribaculum sp.
CGCCGATGTTGTCCCAGTAGCCGGTGTAGCCGAACGACGGGGGGAGGGGGAACCATGAGAGCATGTCGGATGTCTTTCGGTAGAAACCTTCTATGCTACCCGAGAGGCGCGAGTTGAAGAAGTCGAATTCCACACCGCCGTTGAGGTTGCCGTTCTTCTCCCACGAGATGTTGGGGTTGCCCTTGGTGGCGGGAGTAGCTGCGGGCATGCCCGAACCGTTGATGATGTTGTAGGTGTTGGTGTAGAGGAAGTTGCTGATATTGTCATTGCCCTGCTCACCGTAAGAGAGCTTGATCTTCAGCATGTCGACCCAAGAGGCGTTGAAGAAGTTCTCCTTAGAGATGATCCATGCGGCACCTGCGCTCCAGAAGTTACCCCAGCGGTTGTCGGGGTGGAAGCGCGACGAAGCGTCGCGACGGAACGAGAATGATCCGAAATACTTCTGTGCATAGTTGTACTGTGCGCGGAAGAGCCAGCCTTCGTTGTTGTAGTAGGTGCGATACGATCCGGACTCACCCGAGAGGATTGCTCCGTCGAGCTCGTCGTTGGAGGGATCGAACATATTCGAACGGTTGGCCGAGAGATAGTTGTACTTATCCTGATAGAACTCGTGACCTACGAGAGCGCTCACTTCGTGACTACCATCGAAGGTGTGGTTCCAGTCGAGGAGCTGCTGGAATGTGGTGCTCAGACGGTGGGTAGATGTCTTGGAAACAATACCGTTGGACGAAGCATAGGAGCCATAGAAGGGGTTGGTAATGGAGCTGTAGCGTGTTTCGTTGAAGTCGATCGAGTTGTTGGATGTGAACTTGAAGTCATTGAGGAAACGAACTTCTACGAAACCGGTTCCGCTGAGAGCGTTACCGTTGTACTTGTTGGTGTCGAGGAGCGTGTTGGAGATAGCGTTGGACTGTCCGAATACGGGACGCTGGAGTCCGGCGTTCTTGCCGTCGCCATAGTCATAGCGCTTGATGCCGTTCTGGTCAAGGATGATCTCTTTCTGTCCGTTGCGGATGAAGAGGGGGTAGATGGGAGCGACCTCAGTTGCGGCAGCAAAGATATTGCCCGACGAGTTGCTCGAACCGTCCTCCGACATACGTGTGGCGGAGTAGTGAGTGTAGCTCATGCTTCCACCGAGTTTGAGCCACGACTTGGCCTGTGTGTCGGCCGAGAGGCGTCCGGTGAAGCGCTTGAATCCGGTGTTGGGTGTGATACCCTCGTTGTTGAGGAAGCCGGCCGATGCGTAGAATGAAGTCTGGTCGGTGCCGTTGCTGACGCTCATGTTGTACTCCTGACGGAGGCTGTTGGAATAGGAAGCGTCGAGCCAGTTGTCGGGTTCCATCCAGTATTCCTCACCACGGTATGAGCGCATGTAGCCCTTTGTTGCGGCGGGGTTGAACTTTCCGTTCTCACCTATGAGGTACTGTCCCTGGGGAGCGGTGTAGGTCTGATACCAGAGGCCGTAGTCGTTGGCTGCGGTAAGGTTCTGGTTGGCCCACTGATAGGCAGCCTGCGAGCTGAGTCCCATCTTGTCCATCGCATAGCGGTTGAGGGCGCTGTAGTAGATCTCGTAGTACTGACGGGGGTCGCTGATCAGGTCGTAGTCCTGAGTGGCGCGGGTGTTGGCGCCCCATTTGGCGTCGACTGTCACAGTAGCGCCCGATCCGAGCTGACCTTTCTTGGTGGTGATGAGGATGACACCGTTGGCACCGCGGGCACCGTAAAGCGCGTTGGAAGCAGCATCCTTAAGCACAGTCATCGATGCTATATCCTGCGAGTTGAGGGTGTTCATATCGCCCGAGAAGGGAGCGCCGTCGACGATAACGAGAGGTGCGTTGCCGGCATTGATCGAAGAGATACCACGGATACGGATAGTGGGTGTGGTGGTACCGGGAGCGCCGGAAGCGTTGGTGAGCTGCACGCCTGCCACTTTGGAGTTAAGGGCGTTGAGGGCGTTGCTGACCTGCGACTTCTCGATCTGCGAAGCGTCGACTACAGCAGCCGATCCGGTGAATGCCTCCTTGGTGGCTTTACCGTAGGCCACAAACATCACTTCCTAGCTTCGGTTGTCGGCATTGTCAAGCTTGACAAGCAGATTGTTGGACGTGATGTCGACTTCAGCAGTCTTCATGCCGACGTAGCTGACTTTGAGCCGCTTCACGTTGGCGCCAACCTTGAGGGTGAACTTACCGTCGATGTCGGTGGAGCATCCTACGCCGCCGCCTATCGGGAGGACAGAGGCGCCTACAAGAGGCTCGCCGTCACCGGCGTAGATGACCTGACCCGTCACGGTGCGTTCCTGAGCGGAAGCAACCGCAAACATAGCCACGGTCATGAGTAACAAAAACAACTTTTTCATACTAAAAAATAATTATACTAATATGTGACTGTCTATACTGGTCAACAATCGGAAAAATCCGCATCACGCGATCCGAACATGCGCTCCACCAAAGATATGGAGCATCCTTTCCGACACAGGCTCTTTTGAAGCCTCTGAATGTGTCAATGAAAGTTATCAAAGCGCAAATTTAATTGTTTTTGACAAATTACACAAGAATAAGACGACAAATTCTCCGATTTTAACAGTTTAAGCTTGAAAATTGTAATTTTTCGGTAATTTTGCACTTATCATACAGTCAACACGACGCACAAAATACACTCTGCACAAAAAAAACACAAGAGATGACAACCACGAACCACAATCGTCAGGCCGCCGACAACACCCCGCAGCCACATCTGACCATCATAGAGGAAGCCGGATCGACCAACAGCGTCATGGCCGAAGCTGACCGCGAGCATCCGCTGCCCCACGGCCATGCGATAATGGCGCGACGACAGACAGCCGGACGCGGACAGCGCGGCAACAGCTGGGAGAGCGAGGCCGGCCAGAATGTGACGCTGTCGGTGATGCTCCGGCCGGAGGGGGTGGAGATCCGCGAGCAGTTCATGGTGTCGGAAGCGGTGGCGATCGCCACCGCCATCACCGTCAGGGAGCTGACCGGACTGGAGGCCGAAGTGAAATGGCCCAACGACATCTACGTCGGCGAGCATAAGATAGCGGGAATACTGATAGAGTGCGGACTCGAAGGGGGACGGATAAGCCGTGCCATAGCCGGAATAGGGCTTAACGTGAACCAGAGCGCATGGCTAAGCGACGCCCCGAACCCGATAAGCATGCGACAGCTCACGGGCAAGAGATACGACACAGAGGACACCGCGCGGCGGCTTGTGGAGCACGTGACCCGGCTGACGGCATCGCTGCCCGAAGCTGCCGACGAGATAGAGCGGACATACAGCTCCAT
>JAIDKJ010000421.1:0-1169 GCA_029051835.1 Paramuribaculum sp.
TAATAAAAACCGGTGTGTCGGGGGTCTTGCACACGGCCAGCCCCGGCGAAACTGTATTGTTTGGCGTCCGGAGGCTCAGTCCTGTATGTCGGGGCTGATGCTGAACTGGCCTGTGCCGGTCGATGTGTCGTCGTCGGGGGTGGCGTCGGGCATATCCTCGGCGGTCGGGACTACTACAAGGTCGAAGGCCAGATAACCGGTGGCGACCTCGCAGTCGACCTCGGCTATGATCATCGACATCGACATGACATGCTTGCCGGGAGCGAGTTCGGAAGTGTCTATCTTGATGCTGAACGGCGAGAGGTTGGTTGCGCCGAGCACCCATCCGTCCATGCCGTAGGTCACGGCCGTGATGGCCGCTTTCTTGCCTTGGCGCAGGGGAGTGCAGCTCACTGAAGTGATTTCGAACGGCTCGCCGGCCACGGCGTAGATGGTGCCGTCAATCCTTTTGGCTCCGGCATATTCTACGTTGATGTCCACATAAGGCAGATCCTTGTCGTCATCGCTGCAGGCGCTCATGCCCAGAAGGGGCAGAGCGGACATCAGCATATAGAGTATCTTTTTCATAATAGTGTGATTAAGTGTGTGGTGTGCTTGATAAAGAGGGTCGGCTGACGGTGGTTCAGTTTCTGAACACGAGTCCGGCGTCTTCGCCATCCTGATAGTCGATCACTATCGGGTGGTCGCGGTCGACTTTCTGAGCCAGTATATCCTTCGACAGCTGGTTGAGCACCAGGCGGTGTATGGCGCGTTTCACCGGACGGGCCCCGAATTCCGGGTCGTAGCCCTCTTCGGCAAGGAAGTGGAGCGCGGCGGGCGTCACTTCGAGCGTCACTCCGTTGGCGGCGAGCATCTTCTGTATCGATTTGATCTGCAGTCCTACGATCTCTTCTATCTCGGCTTCGTTGAGCGGAGTGAACATTATTATCTCGTCGATACGGTTGAGGAATTCCGGACGGATGGTCTGCTTCAGCATCTCAAGCACCTCGTTTTTGGTCGTTTCGATAGTTTCGGTGCGGTTTTCGGGCGTCATCTTCGCGAAGTGGTCGCGGATCACGTTCGATCCCATGTTGGAGGTCATGATGATGATGGTGTTCTTGAAGTTGACAAGGCGCCCCTTGTTGTCGGTCAGACGGCCGTCGTCGAGCACCTGCAGCAGTATGTTGAAC
>JAIDKJ010000421.1:1179-3739 GCA_029051835.1 Paramuribaculum sp.
ATGTTGAACACGTCGGGATGTGCCTTCTCGATCTCATCGAAGAGCACTACCGAGTAGGGTTTGCGCCGCACGGCCTCGGTCAGCTGTCCGCCCTCGTCGTAGCCCACGTATCCCGGAGGCGCTCCGACGAGCCTCGACACGGTGTGTTTCTCCTGATATTCACTCATGTCTATGCGGGTCATCATGTTCTCGTCGTCAAAGAGGTATTCGGCCAGTGCTTTGGCAAGTTCGGTCTTGCCCACTCCGGTGGTGCCGAGGAATATGAACGATCCGATAGGACGGCGCGGGTCGTTGAGCCCGGCGCGGCTTCGGCGCACGGCGTCGGCTATGGCGCGTATGGCGTCCTCCTGACCTATGACACGTTCGTGAAGCTCGGCTTCGAGGTGGAGCAGTTTCTCTTTCTCGCTCTGCACCATTTTGTTGACCGGTATGCCGGTCCATCGGCTTACCACGTCGGCTATATCCTCGGCGTCGACCTCCTCCTTGATCAGGGCCTTCTCTCCCTGCATCATGGCGAGCTGTTCCTGTATCCGGGTGTTCTCGGCCTCCTTCTCCTGCACTTTGGAGTAGCGGATCTCTGCCACTTTGGCATAGTCGCCCTCGCGTTCGGCGCGCTCGGCCTCGAAGTTGAGCTGTTCTATGTCGATCTTGTTCTGTTGTATGCGGTTGATGAGGTCTTTTTCAGCCTTCCATTTGGCGGCGAACTCCTTTTCGTCCTCTCGCATCTGCGCGAGGTCTTTCTCGATCTCTCTGACTTTCTCGCTGTCGCCTTCGCGCTTTATGGCCTCGCGCTCGATCTCTTTCTGTGCTATCATGCGGGTGATCTCGTCGAGAGCCTGAGGCACGGAGTCCATCTCCAGACGCAGCTTGGAGGCAGCTTCGTCCACGAGGTCGATGGCTTTGTCGGGGAGGAAACGGTCGGTGATATAGCGTTCGGAGAGCTGCACTGCGGCTATGATCGCTTCGTCGCGGATGCGCACCTTGTGGTGGTTCTCGTAGCGCTCTTTCAGTCCGCGCATGATGGCTATGGCGCTCATCTCGTCAGGTTCGTTGACCATCACCTTCTGGAAGCGTCGCTCCAGAGCCTTGTCCTTCTCGAAATATTTCTGATATTCGTCGAGCGTGGTGGCTCCTATGCTGCGGAGTTCGCCTCGGGCGAGCGCCGGCTTGAGTATGTTGGCGGCATCCATGGCCCCCTCTCCCTTGCCGGCTCCGACGAGGGTGTGTATCTCGTCGATGAAGAGTATTATCTCTCCATCGCTCTGAGTCACTTCGTTGACTATCGCTTTGAGGCGTTCCTCAAACTCGCCTTTGTATTTGGCTCCGGCTACGAGCGCGCCCATGTCGAGTGAGAATATCTGCTTGGAGCGCAGGTTTTCGGGCACGTCGCCGCGCACTATTCGCTGCGCCAGTCCTTCGGCTATGGCTGTCTTGCCGGTGCCCGGCTCGCCTATGAGCATGGGATTGTTCTTGGTGCGCCGGCTCAGTATCTGGAGCACGCGGCGAATCTCGTCGTCGCGACCTATCACCGGGTCGAGTTTGCCCTGCCGGGCGCGTTCGTTGAGGTTTATGGCATATTTGTTGAGGGAATTGTAGGTTTCCTCGGCGCTCTGGTCGGTGGCTTTCTTGCCCTTGCGCAGTTCCTCGATGGCCGCCTTCAGTTCTTTGTCGGTCAGTCCGGAGTCCTTCAGTATGGCTGAAGCGGGCGATGCGATCTCAAACAGTGCGGTGAGGAGCGCCTCGAGCGTGACGTATTCGTCGCCCTGTTTCTTGGCTATGTCGATGGCTCTCTGCAGCACGTCGTTGGAGGTGCGGCTCAGATAAGGCTCGCCGCCCGACACTTTGGGCTGTGATGATATTTCGCGCTCTATGGCGGCGTTGACGGTGTTGATGTTGGCTCCGGTCTTCGCGAAGATAAACTTCACGAGCGACTCTCCCTCCGACATCACTGCCTTAAGGATATGCACCGGCTCGATGGCCTGACTGCCGTTCTCGCGTGTCAGCTCCACAGCTTTCTGGATGGCTTCCTGCGACTTGATGGTAAAATTGTTGAAATTCATATCCTGGATAAATAAACAGTTTTTTAGAGTGTCGTCCGGTGGCCGTTCGCAGAGGGTCGGCCGGCAGGGTGCCGGCGGCCCGGCTCTTGACGGACGGTTTCCGGCAAGTGGTGGCGCGGAGGCGCCCTTCGTGTGGTGCCTGCCGCTGACTTTCTAACAATCTCAGGCTTGCAAAAGTTGGTAATTGCCAATTTTTACCCCTTGCATGCCGGAAATTCGGTCAGAATGTCTAATTTTGTAACTGCAAACAGTATGCCACAATGAAAAAGTTACATAATGTCATTATCCGCGTGGCCGTTGTCATGATCGCTTTCATGGCCGCGCCGCGCATGACGGCTCAGGATACCTATTTCCAGTTGCCGATAGTGCCCGATTCGCTGCAGGGACTGCAGCCCAGGGTGGATTATCTGATCGAGCACTACTGGGATTTCTGAGATTTCAACAAAGCGTTCAGCAATCGCGAACGCATGGGAGAGAGTTTCAAGGCATATCTCAATCTC
>JAIDKJ010000422.1 GCA_029051835.1 Paramuribaculum sp.
CTCCACCGACAATCTCCTCCTCGTCGACTCGGGAGCCAACTACCTCGACGGCACCACCGACATCACCCGCACCGTTGCCCTCGGACAACCCACCGCACAACAGCGCACCGACTTCACGCTCGTCATGAAAGGCCATATCGCGCTCGCGACCGCCATCTACCCCGAAGGCACACGCGGAGCACAGCTCGACGCGCTCGCACGTCAGTTCCTCTGGCAGCACGGACTCTCTTACCTCCACGGCACAGGCCACGGAGTAGGCCACTTCCTCAACGTCCACGAAGGACCGCAGAGCATACGCCTCAACGAAAACCCCACGCCGCTACGCCCGGGAATGATCACCTCCGACGAACCCGGACTCTACCGCGAAGGCGAATACGGCATCCGCTGCGAAAACCTCGTGCTTACAGTCCCGGCCATGACCACCGAATTCGGACGCTTCCTGAAATTCGAGACACTCACACTCTTCCCATTCGACCGCAAACTCTTCGACCTCTCGATCATGACACCCGAAGAGATCCGCTGGGTCGACGAATACCACGCCAAGGTGCGACGCGAGCTGGCGCAGCTCCTGTCGGCCGAAGAAAACGAATGGCTGACCGCGCAGACACAGCCGCTCTGACACGACCGGGCCGCAACAGGCCCGGCCGATACTGCAAACATCGATAAAAACATCCCGACTATGATAATTCCGGTAAGGGGATTCACCCCGCAGATAGGCGACGGCACATTCGTCGCCCCCAACGCATCGATCATCGGCGACGTCGTCATCGGACGCGACTGCTCGATATGGTTCAACACCGTGATCCGAGGCGACGTCAACTCCATACGCATCGCCGACCGCGTCAACATACAGGACGGCACCGTCCTCCACACACTCTATCAGAAATCAACCATCGAGATCGGCGACGACGTGTCGGTCGGACACAACGTCACCCTCCACGGATGCCACATCCACCCGTTCGCACTCATCGGCATGGGAGCCGTGGTGATGGACGACGCCGTTGTCGGCGAAGGAGCGCTCGTAGCAGCCGGATCGGTCGTGCTGTCGCGCACCAAGATCGGCCCCAACGAGCTGTGGGGAGGAGCGCCGGCCAAGTTCATCAAGATGGTCGACCCCGATCAGGCACGTGAACTCAACATCAAGATAGCACGCAACTATCTGATGTATTCACGCTGGTACACCG
>JAIDKJ010000423.1 GCA_029051835.1 Paramuribaculum sp.
TGGGGAGTTACCCCGTGCTGGTTCTCGGTGAAGCAGGCCGGATTGTCGATCTTGCCGATGTCGTGATAGAGCGCGCCGGCTCTGACGAGGGTCACGTTGGCGCCGATGCGGCTTGCTGCAGCCGATGCGAGATTGCTGACGGCCATGGAGTGCTGGAAGGTGCCGGGACACTCTTCCGACAGTTCGCGCAGGGTCGGGTTGTTGATGTCGGACAGTTCTACAAGGGTCACCTTGGAGGTGAAGCCAAACATCTTCTCAAGGATGAATATGACGATGTAGGCAAACGATATAAGCACGGCGTTCACGCCGAGAAATCCTATGGCGCGGAGCGATACGCTTTCGAGAGTGCCGTTGTGGATAAGCTCTATCGCGGTGTACGACAGGGCGTAGGCCACGAATATGAGCATGGCCGTCCGTATCAGCTGGGAGCGGCGCGACAGTTCCTTGGTCGATGTGATGGCCACCACTCCCGCGATGAACTGAAGGAATACGAATTCCAGAGTCGACGGCGCCACAAGGGCTGTGAGCAGCACGGCTGTCAGATGGGAGTAGAAAGCAGTGCGGGAGTCGAGAAACACCACCAGCACCAGCGGGATGATAGTGAACGGCACCATGTACAGTCCGGAGTTCAGCGCGCGTCCCATCGCGAAGGCAAACAGGGTGAAGGCTACCAGCAGCGACATCGTCATCAGCATAGTGCGGCGCGACGCGTAGTAGTCGGGGCGGAAAAAGAACATGAAGCCGTAGAGGGCGCCGTAGAGCAGCATCACGAACAACACCTGGCCTATGGCCGGATAGTAGTCGTAGCGGTCGGCGCCGAGGCCGCGCTGGCTCATCAGATTCTCGTAGGTATGGAGCAGGGTGTAGAGGCGGGGAGTGACGATGTCGCCGCGGTCTATGATGCGTTCGCCTTTCTGCACCACTCCCACCGGCGCCATGGCGCGCTGCAGCATGTCGTCGTGCAGGCGTGCTGTTTCCAGGCTGTCCACCACGATGTTGGGCACGATCAGTTCGGCCAGGCGGCTGGATGATATGGCCGCGCGGTGGCGGTCGTCGTTAAGCGCGCTGTCGAGCCGGGCATATGCCCGCCGTGGCGAGAGATAGCCCGATGTGGCTATCGATATGGCCACATTGTCGTGGATCAGGCGAGCGCGCGGCAGCCTCCCTGCGGCTATCGCTTCGTGGAGAGTGGCTTCCACCACCCCCTTCTCGTATAATCCCTTCACCTTGGCCAGAATAGAATTGCGTTCGAGCGGCGACAGGGTGTTTCCCGGCGAGTTTAGACGTGCGGCCACTGAGGCTATGACGTTTTTCTCCGTGTTCAGGTCGCGCTTTAGAGCCGGTTCGAAACTGGTTTCAAGGCTGTCGCGCAGCTGTCGGGCGCTTACCGAGTCGAGATATACGGGTATGTCGAACGGCGCCGTCAGCAGCGAATACGACCATGGACGGTTGATTTCGTAGGAATAGTGGCGCCCGTTGGAGCGCGGAATGAAGTATACGGTGAGAAACACTGCGGCGGCAAATACTCCCCACCGCAGCCATTGCGACAGTCTGTCGGATGTATCGTTGGTAGTCATGCTTGTATTTTCAGTCGGGGGTGTCGGCTACGCGGGCGGCGTTCTGCACTCCCTTTATCTTTTTGATTTTCTGGCACAGTTCGCCCACCACCTGGGCGTCGCTCACGAGCACCGTCAGCGAGCACCCGAACACCTCCTTGTCGGTGTCGATATGAAGGCTGCGGATGTCGATATTGAGCTGGTTGGAGATCATCTGGGTGAGTTCCTGGAGTATGCCGTGGCGGTCTACGCCCTCTATGCGTATCTCGGCGAGGAATTTCTGCTTCACCTGCTCCCATCGGGTGCTGACGATGCGCGGCCCGTAGGCGGCTTTGAGCGCCTGAGCGCGGGGGCAGGTCAGGGAGTGGAGTTCCACCTGTCCGCTGTCGTTGACATAGCCCATCACGTCGTCGCCGGGAATCGGATGGCAGCAGTCGGCCAGCACGTAGTTGCGCTCGGTGTCGGTGCATCGCAGGGCGTATGTCTTCTTGACGTTGACCTTTTCGGGCGTCACGGTGACTATCTGAGGCTGCTGTGTCCGTTTTATGCGGAAAAGCTTGGAGAGCAGCGACTGCTCGGTTTTGGGCGACTCCTTGAGGATATAGCGCGACAGGTCGATGCTCCCTTGTCCGAGTTTCACGTACAAGGCGTCGCGCGAGGGCAGGTGGTAGTAGGCGAGCATTTTGGTGACGATCTCGTTGGTGGCCTCCACCTCGCGTTCCTTGAAATATTGGTCGAAGATGGCCTTGCCGCTGTCTATCACCGGCTGCTGCACCTTGCGCAGCGCCGCTTTGAGCCGTGTGCGCCCCTTGGCGGTGGCCAGGAAGGGGAGCCACTCCTCCTTGGGAGTCTGGCTCTGCGAGGTCAGCACCTCCACCTGGTCGCCCGACTGCAGCCGGTGGCTGAGCGGCACGAGCTTATGGTTGACCTTTCCGGCTATGCAGTGGGTGCCTATCTCCGAATGCAGCTCGAAAGCCACGTCGAGCACCGATGAGTCGGCCGGCATGGTGATCACTCTTCCCTTGGGCGTGAACACGGCTATCTCCGAAGCGAAGAGGTTCATCTTGAGCGTGTCGAGGAAGTCGATGGCGTTGGGGTTGGGATCGTCGAGTATATCCTTGATGGTGCGCAGCCATTCGTTAAGCTCGCTCTCCTCGTCGCTCTCTCCGCTCTTGTATTTCCAGTGGGCGGCAAATCCCTTTTCGGCTATCTCGTCCATGCGCCGCGAGCGTATCTGCACCTCCACCCAGTTGCCGTCCGGACCCATCACCGTCAGATGCAGGGCCTGATAGCCGTTGGCTTTCGGTATGCTCACCCAGTCGCGAGTGCGGTCGGGATGCAGCCTGTACAGGTCGGTGATGGCCGAATAGATGCTCCAGCAGATCCCTTTCTCCTGCGAGGGGGCGTCGCAGTCAAATATGATGCGCATGGCATAGAGGTCGTAGATCTCCTCAAACGGCACATGCTTCGTTTCCATCTTGCGCCATATCGAATAGACCGATTTCA
>JAIDKJ010000424.1 GCA_029051835.1 Paramuribaculum sp.
TCTATGTGTATAAGAGACAGGCCCGATACCGTTGATCCGCAACCTGCTGCCATCGCCACCTGACACATTTCCGGCTACTGTGACATCCACCGGATGCCCAAGACTATAATGTTCAGCCAGCATATCATATACAAACGGGATTCTGCCCTCGATCCATCGGTCGGCTATCCCGAGATTCATTTCGCGCCATTCATCATATGTGTGCCAGCCGCCACCTATGTCGTGAGCCGCAAAATGATATGGAAGCTCACCCTCTATCGCCTGCGACATTTCATGAACCACTGCCTTGAGATTGTCCGCCCTGAGGAAGTCGCCCATATACACCGCAAAACAGTCTATCATCCTCTCCCTGAATCCCTGAAGAGCTTCCAACCGCCTGAAAAGCAATGTGGATTCGGCATTATTGCCTTCTGTGATCTCCGCATCGTATTTTTCGTCGAGTATCCACTTCAAAGTATTGTATGTCGGCTCCAGCGGTCTTATTACAAGGCCGTTATCGAGGTCTTTCATAATCCATCGCCAGCGGCCGCCTGATTCTGTCGGACGCCACATCACTATGTTGTTGGCTGGAAAATCCTTATTGTCGAAAAATATCGAAGCCATGAACACGTGCATGAACTCATCCACATCCATCAGTTCCTCATACTCTTCGAGCGTATGCCCGGCTACACTGTAGAAACTGCGAAAATCATTATAGCTGTCGATACTTCCGGCCTTCAGCTCCCGCCAGTTCTCCACCATATCGATATCCTCCAGACCGCCGCATACAGCCTCTACATAATCCTCGTTGGAGCGTGTGCGCAGATTCAGCATTCCGCGATACTCTCCGTTGATAGTCAATACGCATGGCTGATAAGGCTGCCAGTCCACATCGACATTACGTCCGAACACTCTCTGCATCATGGCGTCGCGCAGATATAGACCTGTAAAATCATTTCCGGCATTGCGCAGCTCAAGCGATTTCCATTCATCGACGCCACTGTAGTCATCCGGGAAAAACTCATGACCGAAACGTTTGGTACCAAAGCGCTTGTTGGCATAGATGACGTGCGATTTCAATCCATACCTGCGCGACCAATGACCTTTAAGGCGGGTTTCGATCAGCTGATTGACAATCGGATCGCTATTCTCGTCCATGAACATCTCTATATTGACAGGACGACGCCAGTTATTTTCATAATTGGGATGCTGAGGGTCTTTTCCAATACAGTGAATACCTATCTCAGGATCATCGAAATACCGGGGATCTGACACTATAGAAATTATCGGCAGCGACATTGCCCGAGGATGAAATATATAACTGTGTGTAACAGCATAGGACGACGCATATCCATCGTTGAACAGACGCGCCCTCACTACAGTGGACGACGCTATATTTATCAGACCTGCATAAAGCCGCGAAGATGATGTCGGCTCCGAGCCGTCAGTAGTAAACCTTATCACGGTGCCCTGCGGCTCCCCGTCAGGGACCGACAGATGAAGCGTCAGAGTTGTCGCGGCAA
>JAIDKJ010000425.1 GCA_029051835.1 Paramuribaculum sp.
AGATGTGTATAATCGACAGGTGTAATATCTGTGCCTTAAAACCTAAAGCCGATTTTTACGGTCGGAGCCGCCAGGATAGCGAAGTTGCTGCTATCGGCGCTCAGACGTGCCAGTCCTTCCTGCGGACGGAAGGAAGTCATGTTGTAAGTGTAAGCAAACGGATCGACCGATGCTCCCACATACATACCCTTCATCACGTAGTAGTCCGCTCCGATGGTGAGCGCGCCGCGGAGGCTCCACGACTCTCCTACGCTCTTGCCCATCGCCGTCCACTCGTCGTATTTCTGCTCGTTGAGGCTGTAGGCCATGCCTACGCGGACTCCGCCATACCACATCAGGTTTTTCACCGAAGTGTTGAAGTAGCGGTCAAGACCCGCTGCCACATTGTAGGTGCAGGAATACTGGCTTGCGACTGCGCGATAGTTGGGTATCTCGCCCACCGTGCCATCAGGATCGTAAGGAGTGTTGGCATCGATGGTGCCCGGCTTGTCGGCATAGCCGGGATTGTGAGTGAAATTGATGCCTCCTCCAAGACTCAGCTTCCACTTTTCGCTCACGAAATAGCCTGCTTCGAATCCCACTGTGAGCTTCTTTTTGCTCCAGTCGGTAGCGAACGCCGCCGCTTCGTAGTTGCTGAGGTTTCCGGGCAGAGCCGTAGCCTCGGTGTAGCTGTTGTAGCCGAGTGTGGCCGCCACGGTGAAGTCGCCCTTTGCGGGGGTATTGTCTTCACCCTGCTGTGCGGCCGCGCACAGGCAGGTCATGGGAAGAAGGGCCGACATCAATAGTCGTCTAATCTTCATTGTTTAGCCGTTTTGATAGTGACAATTACTCAGCCTGAGCTGCAGTAGCAGCGTCGAGAGCAGCCTTGGTGTCGGCAACGATCTTTTCGAGAGCCGGCAGTTCAGCCTCGAGGATTTCGATTTCGGCCTCAAGTTTTTCGATAGCCAGATCTGTAACCCCACCGCTATTAGCGCTTTCGAGGGTCACTATCTCCTGCTTGGCGAACATGATGCTGCGGTTCGCCTGTTCGATCTTGTCCTCAGCATAATCGATAGCAGCATCGATTGTATATTCATCGCCATCTATCATAATCTGGCCATCTACCACAGCCTGCAGAGCAAGATATTTCTTGTTCTGGAGAGTGTAGGCATCAGTAGCCTTATCCACTGCGAACTGCGCGTCGCAATAAGCTTCGCTTGCAGCGTTGTATGCCTTGATAGTTGCCTCCCAGTTGGCGGCCTCGGCAGCCATGGTGTCGAATGTGGTCTGGATAGCTGCGACCTGTGCGTTGGCCTTGTCAAGAGCAGCCTGAGCCACATTGACATTGGTCTGCAGACCGGGGAGATAAGACTTGGCGGCATCGATAGCGGCCTGATCCTTCACTTCAGCCTTCTCAAGTTCGGCAACAATCTTCTGCTGAGCAGCGAGCGCCTCCTGTGCGGCCTCGAGAGCCTTGCCCTCGTTCTTTTCTACGTTAGCCTTGATAGCAGCGACATATGCCTTCACGCCGTCAGCATTGAGCTGATAGTAAGCGGTGGGATAAGCAGCGTAGGTCTTTGTGCTTTCCACGCCGGGAGCCACAGTTTCGGTCTTTGACACATCCTTCCGGATCATCTTGTTCATCACTGCGGTGTAGGTGGTGTTGCCCTTATCGTCAGTAATCGAGAACCAGTATGTACCTACAGTAGCCTCTACAGGCTTGCCGAGCGATGTTGCCTCGCCCTGAGTCAGATCGATATAATCATTGAAGCTGACGCCTGTATTGTTGCCGTCCTCGTCAACGAAATTAGCAAACTTGTTGCCATACACATCCAGTGCAAGACCTGAATACTTCTGATCACGTACGTCAGACCAGGCTTCACCCATTTCCTGACCGGCCTTGTTGGCTGCAGTCAGAGCTTTTTTCTGGTCCTGAGCCAGCTGCGAGAGCGTAGCCTTCTCTGTAACGAGTTCAGCCTTAGCCTCTTCGGGAGCCTTCTGAGCCTCGAACACCTCAATCATGGCATTCCATTCGGCAATCTGCTGCTCATTATTGGCTATGCTGCGCTTATAAGAATTGATCATCATCTGACTGGTTTCATCAGAATTAACCAATCCGGCCTGCAATCTGGCGAGTTCTATCTTCTTCTTGGCAATCTCCTGCTGTGCTTTGAGGAGGTTTGTAGCCGCTGCCTGATAGGCTGCATAGAGACCACCGAGAAGCGTCTGGCTTGCGTCGTCGGCATTCTTGAGAGCGTTCTCGTACTGAGCCTGCAGGTCGAGCATGGCGATCTGATGCTCGATAGCCATCTTCTCGAGCTCGTTGGCCAGACGCTGGATCTCGTTCTGAGCGGCAGCCATAGCCTGCTGTGCGGCAGCTGCGGCAGCCTGTGCATTGGCGTTTTCTTTATCGGCGAGAGCCTGCTGATAGGCTGCTCTGGCTGTTTCGTAAGCCACCTTGGCCTCACGCAGAGCGTTCTCAGTATCGGCAATAGCCTGCTGTGCGGCAGCCTGAGCGTTTTGATAGGCAGCGAGAGCATTGAGCTGTGCGGCCTTGGCTTCGCGAACTGCTGTGACAGATGCCGATTCTTTGTCGTCGACGCAGCCGGAGAAGGTCATGACACCTGCCAGCATCGACACAAGCAAAATCATTTTTTTCATAATCACTTGTTTTTTGATGGATAATAAATTTGTGTTTGTTTGGGTATATTTGATTTAGTTTAGTTAATTTCTGTATACCAAACGGCGACGCAGTTAAGGTCTGCAATGCAAAAATCATATTTATTTTGCATTACCACAAATTTTTACACACTAATTAATATTACCCCCCCATTTGAGATTTTGTTAGGAGGTCGCGTTTAGGCAGCTGACGGGGCGGGGGGGGTGGGGGGGGTAGAGAGCG
>JAIDKJ010000426.1 GCA_029051835.1 Paramuribaculum sp.
ACGGTTGTCTTTGTGAAGCGGGGTGTGGAAGTCGTTGTGATAGAACAACCGGTCGAACGGGAGCCGGTTAGCGCTGCGAAGCGCCAGTCGTGTCAGTCGCTCTGTGGCTGTCGGTAGAGCCGCCGTTCCTACCGGACAGACTATGCGGAGCGTTTCGCCTTCGGGCCATGTCTGATCACGGTCGAAGTCAGAGCCTTTGAATGTGGCGGCGATCCAGCACGTGCCCAACCCCATCTGCCATGCTTTGAGCACGATCTGTTCGAACCGGAATCCGGTGCTGAGCGCTGACTCTCCGTCGGCGCCTGATGCGAGCAGGAAGAAATGGCGGGCGCCTTTGATCATGCCGTAGGTGGTGGGGCGGTAGCCTTTGCGGAGATCGAATTCTTTCAGGCGTATGGTGAGCCGGCCTCCAAACGGTGAGGATGATTCGTTGATTGCATCCAGCAGTGTGGCGATCTGTAGGTCGGTCAGTCGATTGCCATCGTAGCTTCTTACCGACTGACGCTCTTTGATGGCTTCGAGTAGGTTCATAGCGGTTCAGTTCAGGCCGTTCAGGTCATATTTATAGATACGCTCGTCGGCGCCGATGCCATAGAGCGTGGATGTGTCTTCGTCGAATGATATGCCGACGAGCAGTTCGGGGGCGGCGAGTATTCTCCTGACAGTGCCGTCAAATGCGATCACATGGATAGTCGTTCCTTTCTGTTCTTCCGTGTCCGGCACAATGTCATCATCTGCCATGCCATAATAGATGGCATACACGTCATTGTTGCCGCATGTAGTGCTGCCGTAAGCGTAGAATTTAGGCATTCTTTCGGCTGAATTATAGCAGTTGTCATATTTCTTCAGGTTGCCGACGGATACGGCGCTGCGTTCCATGTCGGGGAGTGTGATGATGTTGAGCTGATTGAAATATGACATTCCGATGGCTAAATGCTTGCCGTCGGGAGATACGTCGGGGCTGCCGGTGTAGGCGTAGAAGTCGGAGGTAGGGTATACGTACATCTGCTCCGTGTGGAGTGTGTCGGTCGGTTCCGACAGGTTGCGGTAGTTCAGTTTGTAGGCATCGTTGTCCATAAGTTCGAACACAAGCATGTCGCCTGCTATCAGGGCGTTTATGGCACCGAATGCGGTAGGTACAACCGAGTCGACTTTGGTGTGGCTCTCGCGTCGGCTCAAGCTGATGTTAAGACGCTTCAGCGCCTGACCGGTCACGTCGTTGATCCAGATGCACGTGTCGCCATTGTCGGACAGGTGCGGGCGGAGGATATGGGTGTTGAGAAAATCGTCAGGTCCCTGCCCTTTGTTGCAGAACGCTCCGAGCGGCGCTCCTGTAGAGGTGTAGATCTTCACCATTGGCTCATCCTGAGGGGTGCTGACGGCGATAAGTCCGTTGCCGGCGGTAAGCGACATGGCGCCGATCACTTCGTCGATCACTACGGACGCGGTGATGCTGTCGGGGGTAAACGCATCGGCGGGATATACCGTGATGTTGTCGGTGAAATATATTTCACCGGGCGTTTCAGTCTTGACGGACCGGGTACATGAAGCTGACGCGACAATGGTGCCAAGGATCCATATCATGCTTTTTGCAAATCGGTTCATAAACTGCCGTTTTTAATTGTATCGTGTGGTAAGTGGTTGGGTTTGTGCAAAGATATGCAATTTCGATGAAAAATAAGCGATTGCATTAGGTGTTTTTATAAAAAAGATGTATTAAGGTGGCGGGTCGGTGGCGGACTTGTGTGAAAAAATCACTCGCAGCTAATTTTTGCGAGTTACTTATAGAAATTATAATTAATTTTGTAATGCGCCTTTCCGGGTCGCCAGTCGTCGGTGGGGTGCGTCCGTCACGCCGTGTGTGGCGTTAGGATCGGATAAGTATCATCATATTAACCTCAAGTATATGTCATCAACATCTTCTACTGCTAATGCCAGAATGACCAGTTTCCGATGGATAGTCTGCGGTATGCTTTTTTTCGCGCTGGTGGTCAACTACCTTGACCGCCAGGTGTTGTCTTTAACGTGGAAAAATTTCATAGCTCCCGAATTCGGTTGGAGCGATGCCGACTACGGACTGATTACAGGAGTATTTTCCATAGTCTATGCTGTTTCGATGCTTTTTGCCGGTAAGTTTGTGGACTATGTAGGTACTAAACGCGGCTTTCTGTGGGCGATCGGAGTATGGTCGGCCGGAGCATGTCTGCATGCCTTCTGCGGCATAGCCACAAACGGCATTGTCACCGGGGAGTGGACGCTGAGTTTTAATGCAGCCCGCGAAAGTCTGGAATCGGTCAGAATGGTGTCGGATATGGCGGTGATGATCACGACGGTGAGCGTGTGGCTTTTTCTTGCCGCCCGCTGTGTGCTTTCGATCGGCGAGGCCGGTAATTTCCCTTGCTCGATCAAGGCTGTGGCAGAGTATTTTCCGAAGAAAGACCGCGGCTTCGCTACCGGTGTTTTCAACTCCGGCGCCCAGATAGGAGCATTGGTGGCTCCGTTTTCGATACCGCTGATAGCCAAGTACTATGGATGGGAGGCTTCGTTCCTGTCTATCGGACTGTTAGGGTTTCTGTGGATGGGCGTCTGGGTGTTTGTCTATAAAGAGCCGCGCAAGAATCCGCACGTCAACGCCGCCGAGCTTGCCTATATAGAGCAGGACGCTTGTCAGGAGGAGCATCTGGCTCCGGCTCAGACCGAGCCTAAAGCAAAGATAGGTCTGCTGCAGGCGTTCTCTTTCCGTCAGACGTGGGCGGTGATCTTTGGCCGTTTTCTGCCTGACTCGGTGTGGTGGTTCCTGCTGTTCTGGGCTCCTGCGTTTATCAGCGACGTGTATGGCTATTCGTCGGCTTCGTCGATAGGCATGCTGGCTATTTTCACGATTTATCTGATCTCGATGTTGTCGCTGATGGGAAGCTATCTGCCGACGTTCTTTATCAACCGGTCGAAACTCAATCCTTATGCCGGTCGCATGAAGGCGATGCTTATATTCGCCATATTCCCGCTGCTCGGTATCGGAG
>JAIDKJ010000427.1 GCA_029051835.1 Paramuribaculum sp.
CATTGCTTCGGTCTTGCCGAAGAGATGCGTGTCACCATACCCGCCACCATTAAATATTTCTGCACCACCGAGTCGATAGCACTCTATCTGCAGAAATACACACTCTATCGCAAACGCAAGATATTCCACGGCAATACCGGCAAGATGGAGGAACTCATACCTTTCCTTACCAAACACAATAAGGAAAACTTCCTGTATGCCGTCAGCGATGTGCACAAAGAGGATACCGGACTTCTCGACAACGCCAAGATACGCTACACGAAAGCCGTAATGTATCGCACGGTGAGCACACAGTTCGACCCCAACGAGAAGTTTGACTACGACATGCTTCTTTTCTTCAGCCCCGCCGGAATAGCGTCGCTTCTCAAAAACTTCCCCGAATTCAAGCAGGACGACATCAAGATAGGATGTTTCGGACTCACCACCGCACAGGCCGTGAAAGACGCCGGACTCCGACTCGACGTGGAAGCTCCTACAGTATCGGCGCCATCAATGACCGCCGCGCTCGACAACTTCCTGCGCGATGAAGCCAAAGCTGAAGAAGCCAAAGCCTGATGACATCACTCAGACTATACAAGAAAGAAAAACTCTGCAGCCAGAAGGCTATTGATAAATTGTTCTCACCGGCCGGCAATGCCGACGGTGGGAACAGCTTCATTATGGCCTATCCATGGCGTGCGGTATGGCGTAAATCGGACCGTCATGAAAACGACAGCTGGAAGGGACCGCGGTTTCTGATAGCCGTCCCTAAAAAGCGTCTGCGGCATGCCGTCGACCGCGTGACAATGCGCCGCAGATGCCGCGAGGCCTACCGCCTGTGTCACCGCGCAATGCTTCATGACGATACAAGCGTCGACATAGCTTTTATATATGTCGGACAAGGACTGACCGACTACGACCGCACACAACGGGCCATGGAAAAAATACTCACACGTATAAGCCGGGCCACACAACCATCCGACAAAAGCGATGAATCCGGCAAGTAAAGTCGTCGCCAGTATCATGCTCCTGCCGGTATACTTCTATCGCGCATGCATATCGCCGATGCTTCCCCCTTCGTGCCGCTACACCCCCACATGCAGCCAATATGCCATAGAAGCATTGAAAAAACATGGACCACTGCGCGGCGCCATACTTACATTTAAGCGTATAATGCGATGCCATCCGTGGGGCGGATCGGGATATGATCCTGTGCCATGATACGCGACACGCACACCCACAACCTGCTTTCGACCGACGGCATCATATCGGTCGATCCGAGCTTCAGCAGCTTCGAAGCCGGAAAACAATATTCCACAGGCATACATCCATGGCTGACCGGACAGGAGGATATCGAAGAAACAATTTCTATGCTCGACAATATTGCCATGCGAAACGATGTAGCAGCCATAGGCGAAACCGGAATAGACCGTCTGCGTGGAGCTACAGAGGATATACAGACCCATATATTCGTCCACCACATAAAGCTTGCCGAACACACTGGAAAACCTCTTATCATTCACTGTGTCAAAGCCCTCGACATAATACTACGCCTACACAAAAAGCACCGCCCCAGCAGTCCGTGGATTATCCACGGATTCAGAGGCAACCCCGTAGTGGCGCGCCAGCTGACATCGCGAGGCATATACCTGTCGCTGGGAGAAAAATTCAACCCCGACGCCATCCTTAACATACCTCCCCATCTGCTACTTGCCGAAACCGATGAGAGCCATACTTCCATTAATTCCATCGCAGCAGCCATATCACCGGCAGATCCAACGCTTCCGTTCAATAATCTCAAACGCCTTATCTCCACCTGCAAAAAATAAACAAACAGCGGTCGTGAAGCTGTAAACATTACTCTACACACCGCATCAATATCATGTAGATCATTTTTTTCGAAATTTACGATTATCTCGGAAATGATTGGCTAACTTTGCATCAAACCAAAACCGTTATGAAAGTCATAAATTTCGAAGAAACACCTTCGCTCATCAACCAGTA
>JAIDKJ010000428.1 GCA_029051835.1 Paramuribaculum sp.
TGGGCGCTTAGCGGGTGTGGCGATAGGCCACAGAGCAGCGACGCCCCGAGAAGGGTGAGTAGAAATTTCTTCATAATCTCTGTCCTGTTTTTAAGTTATTGATGTTTGTTGAAAAATGTATATTGATAGTATATGTGGCGCAGTCGGCATTATCTGCGCTTCGATTCAAAAAGGCGGACACTAATTTAACGACATGTGAAAATGTCGTTAAAATGGTGAGTCTTTTTAACGGAATTGTAAATATGTGTCAGGGGGTACATGTACGTCTACTAAACAGAATAAATTAACATTTGTTTGTATCCCTCTCCTCTCGGCGACGGAGTGCATAAAACACGCAAACAAACGCAATAAAAATGCATAATAAAAGTATTATCCCCGCCGGATGGCTCTCCGCCCGCCCGCCGTCGGCGCGTTGTGGGCGTGATGACGCTGCTTCTGTGTGGGAGAGTGGTCGATAAGTCGTAAAAATTGGAAGAAAAGTCGAATGGTGTTAATGATGCTTAAAGAGTTGTGAAATATTTGTCGGGGGCGTTTCCGCAGGTGCAAATAGTTGAGTATCTTTGCAGGCATGTTTCCGCAGAGGGAGCGGCGAAATGCTGAATCAATTACTGAAAAGTTAGCATAAAACGGAAAAATAGTAAGTTACACGATAAATAGTAAACGTATGAATTTAACCAGATTGAATCTGGCCGGTCTGATACTGGCCGGTGCAATGGCAACAGTGACCGTCGGTTGCAGTGGCGGCGGTCAGCAGCAGATGCAGCAGATGGCTCCGAGCATAGCCACGATGACCCTTTCGGAGGGCACATCTGACCTCGAGAGCAGTTTCCCGGCTCTGATCAAGGGCAAGAGCGACGTAGCGATACGTCCTCAGGTGACAGGTTTCATTACCAAAGTGTGTGTCGACGAAGGCCAGCAGGTGAGCAAGGGTCAGACACTTTTCATTCTCGACCAGGTGCAGTTTCAGGCTGCCGTGGATCAGGCAGCAGCTTCGGTCAATGCCGCTCAGACCGCAGTGGCTACCGCTCAGATGACTGCCGACACCAAGAAGAAACTCTACGACAAGAACATCATAAGCCAGTATGAATACCAGGTGGCCGACAATCAGCTCCAGACCGCCAAGGCTCAGCTCTCGCAGGCTCAGGCTCAGCTGATCAACGCCCGCAAGAATCTGGCGTATACGGTGGTGACTTCGCCGTCGAACGGCGTGGTGGGCACGATACCCAACCGCGAAGGTTCGCTGGCGTCGCCCTCGTCGGTGGAGCCGCTGACCACCGTGAGCGACAACAACGAGGTGTATGCCTACTTCTCGCTGACCGAGCGCGACCTGCTCTCGCTCTCCGATGGCGGAAAGCGTTCGCTCAAGGAGGCTATCGCCGCTATGCCCAAGGTGAAGCTGCGCATGGCCGACGGCCAGATCTATCCTCTGGAAGGCACCGTAGCCACCGTCAGCGGTGTGATCGACAACTCGACCGGCGCTTCGAGCGTACGCGCGCTGTTCAATAACCCCGACGGACTTCTGCGCAGCGGCGGCACCGGTCAGGTGATCATCCCCAACGTGCAGGAAAATGTGATCATCATCCCGCAGAAGGCTACTTTCGAGCTTCAGGACAAGCGTTTCGTGTATGTGGTCGACGACTCCAATAAGGTGGTGTCGACTCCGATCACGATCGAGGCTTCTAACGACGGCAAGAACTTTGTCGTCACTTCGGGTCTTAAGGCCGGTCAGCGCATAGCCATAGAGGGTGTCGGCACCCGTCTGCAGGACGGCATGACCATCACTCCGGTCGATCCGGCCGCTCAGCAGGCCGCAGCCGCCCAGCAGGCTTCGGAGGGCGCAGCCGCCGAGTGACCCCCCCCACACACACAGATATTTCAGAACAAAGTTAGTATTTGACAGATGAAATTAGATACGTTCATTAACCGCCCGGTGCTGTCGACGGTAATCTCGATATTCATCGTGCTGCTGGGTCTGATCGGCCTCTTCTCGCTGCCGGTGACCCAATTTCCCGACATAGCGCCGCCTACGATACGTGTGTCGACCACATATCAGGGCGCCAACGCCCAGGCTGTGCTCAACTCCGTGATAGCTCCTCTCGAGGAATCGATCAACGGCGCCGAGGGCATGACCCACATGGAGTCGACCGCCACCAACTCCGGCTCGGCCGACATCACAGTGTATTTCGAGCAGGGCTTCAATCCCGACATGGCTGCCGTCGACGTGCAGAACCGTGTGTCGAAAGCTCTCAATCTGCTTCCCGCCGAGGTGACCCAGGTGGGTGTGCAGACGGCCAAGCGCCAGTCGTCGATGCTTCTGATGGTGTCGCTCTACGACGCCTCGGGCAACTACTCGATGGAGTTTGTCGACAACTACGCCAAGATCAACATTATCCCCCAGCTGCAGCGTGTGTCGGGTGTGGGCGACGTCATGTCGTTCGGCGCCGACTACTCGATGCGTATATGGCTCAAGCCTGAGGTGATGGCTCAGTATGGCCTGATGCCTTCGGATATCACCTACGCCCTTTCGGAGCAGAACATCGAGGCCGCTCCGGGTACGTTCGGCGAGCAGGGCGACCAGAGCTTCCAGTACACCATGAAGTACAAGGGCCGCCTGACTACCCCCGAACAGTTCGAGGATATAGTGGTGGCCGCCAAGCCCACCGGCGAGATACTCCGTCTGGGCGACGTGGCTGAAGTGGAGCTTGGACGTCTGACCTACGGATTCTCCAACACGCTCAACGGCAAGGTGGCTACATCGTGTATCGTGTTCCAGACCGCAGGCTCCAACGCCACCCAGATCATCAACGACTGTCTGGCCGTTGTCAAGAAGATGGAGGGCGAGCTGCCTTCGGGTCTGAAGATAGCCATACCGATGAACAACAACGACTTCCTCGACGCCTCGATCCACGAGGTGATCAAGACGCTCATAGAGGCGTTCATCCTGGTGTTCTTCGTGGTATACGTGTTCCTGCAGGATATCCGCTCCACGATCATCCCGGCCATCGCGATCCCGGTGGCTCTTGTGGGCACATTCTTCTTCATGAACCTCATCGGCTTCTCGATCAACCTTATCACCCTGTCGGCTCTCGTGCTTGCGATTGCGATTGTGGTCGACGACGCGATAGTGGTGGTGGAGGCGGTCCATGCCAAGCTCGACGTCGGCTATAAGAATTCGCGCCGCGCGGCCATCGACGCCATGGGCGAGATAGGCGGCGCCATCATCTCGATCACCCTCGTGATGATGCTCGTGTTTATCCCAGTGTCGTTCATGACCGGCACCACGGGCGTGTTCTACCGCCAGTTCGGTCTGACAATGGCCATCTCCATCGGTATCTCGGCGCTCAACGCTCTGACGCTGTCGCCGGCTCTCTGCGCCGTGTTCCTTAAGGCCCACGGCGACGACTCCTCGCTCAAGGAGCGCATGGGCAAGGCCTATGGCGCCGCCGCCGAAGCGGTGGTCGGACAGGCCAAACGCCGCTTTACTCTCGACCTGCCCCCGCTGATCACATTCGCCTTCCTGTTCGCCACGATCACTTTCATGGTGCTCGGCTGGTATAACGTGGCTCATCCCGTGAAACTCGCCATCGCCTCGGTGTGCGCCGTGATAGCCGTTCTCGGCATCTTCGGAAAGCGCTTCCACAAAGGCTTCGAGATCGGTTTCGGCCGCATCATGAAATATTACAACAAGGTCACCGGCTGGTTTATCAACCACAAGATCACCGCATTCTCGCTGGTGGGCGTGGCTGTGGCCGCGCTGGTGTGGCTCATGAGCATCACCACCTCCACCCTCGTGCCCAACGAGGATACCGGCTCACTCTTCTGCATGGTCGATATGCCCCCGGGCACATCGCAGGAGCGCACCGACGCCGTGCTTGAGCAGCTCGACCAGATCCTGGCCACCGTGCCCGAGATCGAGTACCGACAGAAGATTTCGGGCTACAGCTTCATGGCCGGTCAGGGTGCTACCTACGGCACGTTCATCATCAAGCTCAAGAACTGGGAGGAGCGCAAGCGCAAGGACCAGTCATCCGACGCCGTCCTCGGCAAGCTCTATGCCATGACCTCAGTGATCAAGGATGGCCGCGTGGTGATGTTCGCGCCCCCGATGATATCGGGCTACTCGCTGACCAACGGCTTCGAGATCAAGATGCAGGACAAGACCGGCGGCAGCGTGGAGGACTTCTTCGCTGTAGTGCAGGGATTCCTCGCACAGCTCAACCAGCAGCCTGAGGTGCAGGTGGCCATGACCACGTTCAATCCCACCTTCCCGCAGTATCTGGTGGATATCGACGCCGCCAAGGCCAAGCAGGCCGGACTCTCGCCCCGCGACATTCTGACCACCCTGCAGGGCTACTACGGAGGTATGTACGTCAGCAACTTCAACCGTTTCGGCAAGATCTACCGCGTGATGATGCAGGCCTCGCCCGAAGCGCGCGTAAGCCCCGAGACGCTCGCCTCCATCAAGGTGCGCAACGGCCGCGAGATGGCTTCGCTCTCCAACTTCGTGACCATGCAGAAGGTGTACGGTCCCGACCTGCTCAACCGATTCAACATGTTCCAGTCGATCTCGGTCAACGGTAACCCCGCTCCGGGCTATACGTCGGGCGACTGTCTGGCGGCCATAACCCGTGTGGCAAAGGAAACCCTTCCTCCGGGCTACGGCTACGAATATTCGGGCATGACCCGCGAGGAGGCTTCGTCGGGCGCCGGATCGACCACAGCCGTGATCTTCGGCCTCTGTCTGCTCTTCGTCTATCTGCTTCTCTCAGCCCAGTATGAGAGCTACATCCTGCCTATGTCGGTCATCCTGTCGATACCGTTCGGCCTGATGGGCACCTTCATCTTCGCCCAGATATTCGGAGTGTCCAACAATATCTATCTGCAGATCGCCCTGATCATGCTTATCGGTCTGCTGGCCAAGAA
>JAIDKJ010000429.1 GCA_029051835.1 Paramuribaculum sp.
CAAGCAGACAGGCCGGATGATGCGGATGAAGCTCAACCGCCCTCAGCGCAAGCTGCTCGGAGTGATGGAGGGTCAGCGCCGTGAGGGCAAGCCCGTGAGAGTGATACTGCTGAAGTCGCGCCAGTGGGGTGGAAGCACCCTGACGCAGATATACTTCGCATGGCTTCAGACGGTGGTGGCCGAGGGACTCAACTCGCTGATTTGCGCCCAGGTGCTGAACACGTCGGGGACGATACGGCGGATGTATGACCGGCTGCTGCGCAATTATCCCCGGGAGCTGTGTGCTGACGAGGAGCAGTGGCGCCGGCTGAAAAAGGGACTGACGTCGAGCGGCGACGGCAGCAGCACACGGATGGTGAGCGGCCGTCGGGCTACGGTGACCGTCGGGTCGTCGTTCGGTCAGGATGCTGTGAGAGGACTCGACATACGGCTCGCGCATCTGAGCGAGGTGGCTTTCTGGCGCGACACCGATCTGATGAAGCCGGCCGATTTCGTGAGAGCCATATGTTCGGGCATCGCTCTGCAGCCGCTGACGGCGGTGGTGATAGAGAGCACGGCCAACGGTGTGGGCAATTACTTCCACCGGGAGTGGCTGCGGGCGAAGGAGGGACTGAGCGACAAGGCGGCAGTGTTTGTGGGCTGGCATGAGATAGAGGAGAATGTGGCGGAAGCGGGCGATATTGCCGCGCTCGCCGAGTCGATGGACCGGTATGAGCGCAATCTGTGGCGGCGGGGTCTGACTCTCGAACAGATCCGATGGTATCAGCTCAAAAGGCGCGAGGCTCCCGATCATGCGAAAGTGATGGCGGAGTATCCGACCGACGACACCGAGGCGTTTGTCAACAGCGGCTTCGGAGTGTTTGCTCCCGAACTGGTGGCCCGTATGCGCTCCACCTGCCACGACCCGGTGGCTGTGGGTGAGGTGGGTGGCCGTGCGCTGACCGGGCCGGACGCACTGCGCGGAGTGAAATTTACGGCCGACGCCAAAGGGTGCCTCAAGGTGTGGGAATGGCCGGCAAACGAGCGACATAACAGCGACCGATATGTGGTGACGGTGGATATAGGGGGCCGCAGTGCCGGCGCCGACTGGTCGGTGATAGCCGTGATGGACCGCGGCGAGGCCGACGGAAGCGGACCGATGCGGATAGCCGCCCAGTGGCGCGGCCATATCGACCACGATCTTCTCGGGTGGAAGGCTGCTGCTATAGCGGCCTACTACAACGAGGCTCTGCTGGTGGTGGAGAGCAATACGCTCGAAACCGAGCGGGCCGGATCGTCGACCTATATACTCGAACAGCTCAGCGAATGTTACGGACATCTGTATGCGCGCACACTCCGCGATACATTCAGTCCGCAGCGCGAACGGCGTCTGGGATTCCACACCAACCGTCAGACCAAGGGGCTTATCGTGGAGAGCCTGATAAGGGCTGTCAGGGAGCATGAGTATCTGGAGCGCGATCATCTGGCGTGCGACGAGATGATGACCTACACGCAGCTTCCGGGAGGCGGGTATGCCGCGCGCGACGGGTGTCACGACGATGTGGTGATGACGCGTGGCATGGCAGTGTATGTGGCCTCGACGGTCGGTCGCAGTCCGGAAGCGAGCTGCAGCTACTTCCGGGGAAGGTGACTCCGCCGTCGGGCGATGACGCTGTAGCCGAAGCGTGACGGATGTTGGCCGTGGCTTTGGGAATTGGAGAATTATTGTTACTTTTGTGCGTTTTGCATTCTTGAGCGGAGACGAGGACTCCGGTAATAAACCATCGCCTAACAAACGTCAGCCATGCCAGGACAGACTTCTGAAACGTACATAGACAGCACCTCGATAGTAGATGACGGCGCCGTGATAGGACACGGTTGCCGTATCTGGCATTTTTGCCATGTGATGGGGGGCGCGACAATCGGCGACGGCTGCACTCTGGGGCAGAATGTCATGATAGCCGACGGCGTAAGTCTGGGACGCAATGTGAAGGTGCAGAACAATGTGTCGGTGTACTCAGGTGTGACGGTGGAGGACAACGTGTTTCTCGGACCGTCGTGTGTGTTTACCAATGTGCGTAATCCGCGGAGCGAGATATGCCGTCGCGGCCAGTATGAGCGGACTTTAGTGAGGGAAGGCGCTACGATAGGGGGGAACGCCACGATAAGGTGTGGTGTGACGATCGGGCGGTATGGCTTTGTGGGGGCAGGTAGCGTAGTGACGGCCGATGTCCCCGACTATGCCGTGATGACGGGCGTTCCGGCACGTCGTTCCGGCTGGATGAGCCGATATGGCGCGTTGCTTGAGTTTGATGCCACGGGTGTGGCTGTCTGCCCAGAATCGGGGATCATATATCGTAATGAAAACGGAACTGTTTATGAGGAATCGGATGGCGATGGGAATATATGACCGACTTTGCTCGCGCCAGACCTCTGTAGGAGTAGTGGGTCTGGGATATGTGGGCATGCCGATTGCATTGGAGATGGCCAAACACTTCAATGTAGTGGGTTTTGATTCGCTTAAAAAGATACATAACTGTAAGTCAATGGATTACCCCCCCCCATCTTCGTCGGATGGCGATAGAAACGGGGCGCAGTATGGCGGCAGGCCTGTAATAGCGGGCTGTATCGACGATCTTGCAGATGCGTCGTTCTATATAGTGGCCGTAGGCACGCCGGTCGACGACAGCCGCACGCCTGATATCAGCCAGTTGCTGACGGCCACGGAGTCGGTGGGCGGTATGCTGAAGCGTGGCGATTATGTGGTGTATGAATCGACGGTATTTCCCGGATGCACCGAGCAGGAGTGTGTGCCGCTTCTCGAAAGGATCTCGGGTCTTGAGTGTGGCCGTGATTTCAAGGTGGGTTATTCGCCGGAGCGGATCAATCCTGGCGATCAGGCGCATGATCTGACAAATACTCCTAAAATCATATCGGGGTGTGATGAGGAGGCTGTAGGGGAGATAGCCCGTGTGTATGGCCGTGTGGTCAGAGCGCCTCTTTGCCGGGCGTCGGATATACGGGCGGCCGAAGCGGCGAAGCTTCTGGAAAATATACAACGGTGTGTAAATATCGCATTGATCAACGAGATGTCGATGACCCTCGGCCGTATGGGAATAGAGGTGTCGGAGGTGGTGAGGCTCGCTTCGTCGAAGTGGAATTTCACAGCCTACAGTCCCGGGCTGGTAGGCGGCCACTGCATACCGGTAGATCCTTACTATATGATTTCGGAGGCAGCCCGGTGGGGGATTGATATGCCTCTGACCCGGATCGGCTGTGCAGTCAACGAAAGCATGGCCGGATATGTGGCCGATGAGGTGTTGCGTCGGATCTCCGGCTCTGTCGGGATGGAGGGGCGACGGCCTCGTGTGCTGGTGCTTGGTGTGGCTTATAAGCCGGATTCCGACGATATACGCAGCAGCGGTGCGGCGGCGCTTAGGGAGTGTCTGTCGGAGCGCGGAGCGGAGTGTGATGTGGTCGACGAGATGGTCGACGGCGAAGCTGTGAAGCGGATGTATGGCTTCGAGCTTTCGGACAGTCCGTCGGGAGTGTATGATGCGGTTGTGATCGCTGTGGCGCATGAATGCTACAGTGGGTTGGAGGGTGAGTGGTTCGCCCGCTTCACGACCGACCCGGATGCTCTGCTCGCTGATCTTGGCGGCACCTACAAGGGACGTGTTTCCAATCTCAGATACTGGACTCTCTGATGCGGAGCCGGCTGTCGACATATTTCGGCGGATTGCGCGGAGGTCGTGCGGGCGAAGCCGCATGGGTGGGCGTGTCGAAGGGTGTGTCGATGTGTATGTCGCTTTTTATCGCTATGACTCTGAGCCGGCTGATGGCGCCGACCGCCTACGGGACGTATCTTCAGATACTGTATGTCTACAATACTCTGCTGGTGGTATTCTCGCTGGGTCTGCCCGGCTGCTATTCTTATTTTTTGGCGAGGGTGAAGTCGGCCGGCGAGGGGCGTGGGGTGGTGACGAAGCTGACGCGGCTGTGTGTGGGGATGGGAGGGGTGTTTGCCCTGTCGCTGTTTCTGCTGTCCGATCAGCTCGCCTCGTTGCTCGGTAATGCCGCTTTGGGGCCGGGACTCCGGGTGTTTTCGGTGGTGCCGTCGGTCATGATGCCGTCGGTGGGCGTTGAGGGCATAATGGTGACTTGCCGGCGGAGCCGTCAGTTGGCGTGCTATGTGTGCCTGAGCCGTCTGGCGACGCTGCTGTGCGTGGTAGTGACGGCGTGGGCGTCGGGGGGCGATACGGGTTGCGTGACGGTGGCTTTCGTGGCTGCGTCGGTGGTATCGGGTGGTGTCGGCCTGTGGCTGTCCTACAGTCCTTTCAGAGGGGTGACGGCTGTAGACGGCGGATTGTCATACGGCGAGGTTATGCGTTTTGCTTTGCCGGTGTTCTATGCAGGGATCTATAGCTTCATAATTTCTTCGTCGAGCCAGTTTTTTGTCAGCCGCTATTTCGGTGCAGGCGATTTCGCAGTGTTTTCCAACGGGTTTCGCGAGATGCCGCTGGCGGTGATCGTAACGTCGGCAGTCGGTTCAGTGCTGTTGCCGGAGCTGTCGAGGCTGGCTGTGACGTCGGGTGCGGAATGCGTCGGCGTGTGGCGCCGTGCGTTATATAAGTCGGCGTCGGTGGTGTGGCCGGCGGCGGTGTTCTGCATGGTGTTCGCTCCCGAGATCATGGCGACTCTTTTTGGCGAGGGCTACAGGTGTGGGGCTACCCTGTTCAGACTGGCGTCGATGATATGTTTTGTATTGGTGGTGCCGTTTTTTCCGCTGCTGGCGGCTCTCGGACGGTCGCGCGATTTTGCCAGAGCGCATCTGCTGACGGCGGTATCGATTGTGGTTCTCGACTGTCTGTCGGTAAGGGTGTTTCCTTCGATGACTGTCATTGCGGCGGTATCGGTGGCTGCAAGGATGACGTGCCTGGTGGCGCTGCTGCTGACGGTGTCGCGTGTCACGGGGGTGGGAGTGTCGCGGCTGCTGCCGTTGCGCGACATGATGCGGGTGCTTGCGGTGTCGGGGGTGGCGTGGGGAT
>JAIDKJ010000430.1 GCA_029051835.1 Paramuribaculum sp.
TAAGATCATTATATCGATCAGATCCACTGCCCTGCCGCCGGCCTCACCGGCCTCCATCGGACCGCCGCTGACAAATATCGCAGGAATATTGAGCCTCATGGCGGCCATAAGCATTCCGGGCGTCACCTTGTCGCAGTTGGATATGCACACCATTGCATCGGCTTTGTGAGCGTTGACCATATATTCTACCGAATCGGCTATAAGATCGCGCGACGGCAACGAATACAGCATACCGTCATGACCCATGGCAATACCGTCGTCGATAGCTATGGTGTTGAATTCGGCCGCAAAGCATCCGAGCTTTTCTATCTCCTGCTTCACGGTCTGACCGATCTCATGAAGATGCGTGTGGCCAGGCACAAACTGTGTGAACGAATTGACCACAGCTATCACCGGGCGTCCGATCATCTCCTCTTTCATGCCGTTGGCACGCCATAACGCCCTTGCGCCGGCCATGCGCCGACCCGACGTGCTGGCATCGCTGCGCAGCCTATGGCTGAAGTTCTGATGTTCCATGTTGTAGATTGTCTATGTGTGACATGCGCTTGTGCGCTTCAGATAAAATCCGTTATTTGGCATATTTCGCAAAGATAACTGAAAAAAGCCACTCCATCCAAACAAATGCACATTTTTCTTCAAATCATGCACCGTACATTGCTTCAGCAACGTGCTTTTCACCACCCAAACATAAAAAAGACACTGTGCCGGAATCCATGATACCTGACACAGTGTCGTGTGTGATTTTGATCTGTCTGGGGTGAGGACGGGTTAAAGACGCTCAATCCTCATTACCTCTGTTTTTGGCTTTGCTTTTTGATTTTGTGGCCGACGAATCGATATCCTTCTCCTCCTTGAGGTCGATTTCGTTGCCTTTGGCATCGAGCACTCTGTATTGCAGATATGCAAGGCTCTGATCGGGCCGCACGCTGAATTTCTTGCCTGTCTCCATGCGCCAGCGGCGGAATGTGGAAATCAATCCTTTTTTGAGGTATGCGTCGACAAACGGGTGTACGTACATCGTAAAACCTGTCTGATTCAACTCATCCACAAGGTAGTCGATTTTCTCACGAAGCAGATCGGTGAACAGCAGCGAGGGCTGTACCTTTCCCTTGCCGAAACACGACGGACACTCCTCGGCGGTAGTGATGTCGAGCGCCGGCCTTACACGCTGACGGGTGATCTGCATGAGTCCGAATTTCGAAAGCGGGAGTATATTGTGGCGCGCACGGTCGGTAGCCATTATCTCCCTCATGTGTTCATATAGTTTCTGACGGTGTTCGGACTTGGCCATGTCGATGAAATCGATGACAATTATACCGCCCATATCGCGGAGCCGGAGCTGGCGCGCTATCTCGTCGGCAGCACGCATGTTCACCTCCAGGGCATTGGTTTCCTGATCGGCGGCAGCCTTCGAGCGGTTGCCTGAATTGACGTCGATCACATGCAGCGCTTCTGTATGCTCTATGATAATATATGCGCCGCTCTTGAACGAAACGGTTTTGCCGAACGATGATTTGATCTGTCGCGTGATACCGAAATGATCGAAAATAGGCTCTGGTTTCTGATACAGCTGCACGATCGAACTGCGGTCGGGTGCAATCAGATTGACATATTTCGATATCTGCGAATATACGTCGGGGTCGTTAACGTGGATGCTTTCAAAATCGGGATTGAAGATATCGCGGAGTACGCCCACGATACGGCTTTCTTCCTCGAAAATCAGCGCGGGTGCGGTCGCACACTGCGCGCGGGCCACCGTATCCTCCCAGCACTGAAGCAGAGTGCGTAGCTCGTGGTTGAGTTCGG
>JAIDKJ010000043.1 GCA_029051835.1 Paramuribaculum sp.
TTGGCCGCAAATATCCTGACTGAGTCGTGCTTGCCGAGCACCACATTGTCTCGGGGATAATAGCTCGAAACCGACTCTATCTCGTCACCCCAGAAGGTGACACGCACCACGATCTCCTCGTAGGCCAGATATATGTCGACAGTGTCGCCCTTCACTCTGAAATTGCCTCGGCCAAGCTCCATCTCGTTGCGGCTGTAAAGGGCGCCGACAAGTTCGCGCAGAAAGGCGTTGCGGCTCACCTTGCGGCCGCTGTATGCCTCGATCACATTGCTGTTGAAATCCTCCGGATTGCCCATGCCGTAGATGCACGATACCGAGCTGACCACAATTACATCCTGACGTCCCGACAGCAGAGCCGATGTTGTGGCCAGACGCAGTTTGTCGATCTCATCGTTGATCATCAGATCTTTCTCGATGTATTTGTCGACCGATGGTATGTAAGCTTCGGGCTGATAATAGTCATAATACGACACGAAATATTCCACAGCGTTCTCCGGAAAGAAATTTTTCATCTCGCTGTAGAGCTGTGCTGCCAGAGTCTTGTTATGGCTGAGTATCAGCGTCGGACGCTTCACTTCCTTTATGACGTTGGCCATAGTGAAGGTCTTGCCCGAACCGGTCACGCCAAGCAGTGTCTGGGCCGGCAATCCCTGATTGATGCCTTCCACAAGCTCCTTGATCGCACGGGGCTGATCGCCGGTCGGACTGTATTCTGATGAAAGTCTGAAATCCATAAGCTACTTAATTTGCAAAGTTACTCATTTTTTTCGCTCGGTGAAGTGCGATATCGTCGCATTATTTGTTTATCTTTGTAAATAACCGTTTACCAATTGAACTAATCATGCTTAAGAAAGGCGATAAAATCCCATCTGTGCTCGGACTTGCATCAGATGGGTCTGAAGTGAAAGCTTCCGATTATGAAGGCAAGCCGCTGGTGATCTATTTCTACCCCAAAGACAACACTCCCGGTTGCACCGCAGAGGCTTGTTCGCTGCGTGACTCCTATCCGGCTCTGCTCGATAAGGGTTATACGCTCATCGGCATAAGCAAGGATTCTGTGGAAAGCCACCGTAAGTTTGCCGAAAAGCATTCTCTGCCGTTTCTGCTTCTGAGCGATCCTTCGACTGAAGTCAATCAGGCTTTCGGCGTATGGCAGCTTAAGAAAATGGCCGGACGTGAGTATATGGGCACCGTCCGTACC
>JAIDKJ010000431.1 GCA_029051835.1 Paramuribaculum sp.
GTAAGCGTTCTGTACACCTGTTTCCTTGAACATCCGGTCGAGTTCACGCTGCATTTTTTCCCAGATGGCATAGCCGGAGGGCTTGATGCCCATGCATCCTCTCACCGGCGACTGTTCGGCAAGGTCGGCTTTGATCACGAGGTCGTTGTACCATTGCGAATAGTTGTCGGCTCTTTTGGTGAGGTCTTTGAGTTCTGTTGCCATTTTCGTATGTTAAGATGATATGTTGTTTTGTTATTTCAATTGTCCTTTGTATGCTTCGTCGATCATCTGCGGCCCGGGTATGAAATACACCTCCAGACGCCGGTTGAGGGCGCGGTTGGCCCGGGTGTTGTTGTCGGCAAGCGGCATGGTGGCCGACATGGCGAACGGTATGATGATGAGATTTTCCTGAATCTGTCCTGAATCTACGGCAAGCATAAACCAGTCGTAGATAGAGTTGAGGCGGGAGGTGGAGAGTTCATCGCGGTATAGTTCCGATCCGGTGTCGTCGGTGTGCACGGCAAGCACGATCTTGTACATCATCGGATTCTTCATGTGCGGCAGCAGCGGTGCGAGCAGAGCGGCGCCCTCGGTGGTGAGCAGCGTGTCGTTGGGCAGGAATAGGTCGTCGGTAGGGAATGTGACCAGTGCCACCTCATCGTTTCTTACCAGATCCACTGTCGCTCTGTTTTTCAGCTGTTCGGCAAGAGCTCTTACAGTCTTCTTCACTCCGCCCTTGGCCTTTTCGTGTACTTCGGGCGTGGAGATGTTGGGGAGGAAGTCCATATCCATGTAGGCCTCTTCCGTAAATCCCTTGTAGGGATCGGTGTAGCGGTTTTCTTTTTTCTTGAAGAACTGCGCTTCGGCATCCGTTGGCCATGCGAGCAGCGTCATGATAGCCACCGCCGCCAGGATGCGGGCGGCTATATTATTGTTCGAGAGAGTTTTCATAGTCTATCTCAGCTTCGATAAGCGGTGCTATGTCGTCATCGCTGATTTTTGATTCCTTGTCTTTGCGGAGCATACGCCGCGCGTAAGCCACAAGGTCGTCGAGCACGGCATCCTCGTCGTCGATCTCTTCATCGGCATCGATGTCGAGCAGTCCGTTCTCTTCATAGAAGTCCCAGATGATATCGATGAGGTTGAGCAGCTGATCGTCATCGTAGGCTTCGGCGCGGGGGCCTATGGCCTTGCGCATATATTCAATGGCTTTTGTTTCGTCGAATTCCATGTTGTCGAGGATTTTTAGGCTCTTGATCTGATATTATGT
>JAIDKJ010000432.1 GCA_029051835.1 Paramuribaculum sp.
ACGTAATTTTGCACTTGCTGGTTGACTATACAGGTTTTGTATATCATCACTTTTGGTTTGATCTACGTTTGTCGTATTGTTTGGGCAAGTGAAAAAAAATGAGTACTTTCGTGGCGTGTTTGGCCCTGTCGTAGCCTCAGCGGGCGACGGCGCCGGGCCGGCCGCTGCCAAATAACCAATGCCGAAAAGACATGTTTTCAGGAATAGTAGAAGGAACAGCCCGTGTGGTGTCGGCCGTTGCCGACGAGGGCAACGTACATCTCACCCTGCAGTGGGATCTCTCCGATGAACTCCGTATCGATCAGTCGCTTGCCCATAACGGCGTGTGTCTGACCGTGGTGGCGCTCCCGGGCGACGGCACCTATACCGTCACCGCCATAAGCGAAACTCTGCGCCGCTCCAATCTCGGCGATCTCCGCGAGGGGGCGCTGGTCAATCTTGAGCGGAGCATGCCTGTCAACGGCCGTCTTGACGGTCATATAGTGCAGGGGCATGTCGACACTACGGCGGTGTGCACCGACATAGAGGATGCCGACGGCAGCCGCTACTTCAAGTTTGAATACGACATCGACCCGGCTATGGCCGCCAGAGGCTACATGACTGTGGAGAAGGGATCGGTGACGGTCAACGGCGTGAGTCTGACCGTGTGCGACTCCGAGGCGCGGTCGTTCCGTGTGGCGATCATACCCTACACCATGGATCACACCAATTTCCGAGAGATCGAGGTCGGAAGCCGCGTGAACATAGAGTTTGACATCATCGGCAAGTATCTGGCCCGTCTGGCCGGATTTGCCGACAGATAATATTCCCCCGGCAAGGCGAACAATATAGCGTCTATGGAATGGCTTGAAAGCGCGATATTGCAGCATTCGGCTCTGCAGGCCGTGATAGTGCTGTCGCTTATAGTGGCGGTGGGGCTCGGTCTGGGCAAGATCAAGATATGCGGCATCACCCTCGGAGTCACATGGGTGTTTTTCGCCGGCATTCTGGCCGGCCACGTCGGTCTGTCGATCGACCACCAGATGCTTCTATATGCCGAGAGTTTCGGCCTGGTGCTGTTTGTCTACGAGCTTGGACTGAAGGTGGGTCCCGGCTTCTTCAGCTCGTTCCGCACCGGCGGAGTGAAGCTCAATGTGCTCGGCCTGACTCTCGTCATGCTCGGCACACTGTTGGCCATAGCCATGACTTTGGGCTTCGGCATACCGATGGATGATATGGTGGGCATCATCGCCGGTGCCACCACCAACACCCCCTCGCTCGGCGCCGCACAGCAGGCTCTGCAGCAGCTCGGACTGTCGGCCAACGGCGCGGCGCTGTCGTGTGCGGTCACCTATCCTCTCGGCGTGGTGGGAGTGATTCTTGCCATAATCGTGGCCCGCAAGCTGTTTGTGAGGCCGTCGGACATGAAGCGCGCCGTCAGCGAAGAAACCAATCAGACCTATATTACCGCCTTTCAGGTGCATAATCCGGCCGTCTACGGCAAGACGGTGAGAGAGGCGGCCGAATTGATCAACCATCATTTTGTCATCTCGCGTCTGTGGCGTTCGGGTCATGTCAGTATCCCTACTTCCGACACGGAGCTTATGGAGGGTGATCGTCTGCTCGTCATCACAACGGAGCATGAGGTTCCCGCGTTGACCATACTCTTCGGCGAGCAGGAGAAGACCGACTGGAATGCCGACGATATCGACTGGGATGCCATCGATTCGTCGCTCATATCGAAGCATATCATCGTCACACGCCCGGAGATCAACGGCAAGAAGCTCGGATCGCTGAGGCTGCGCAACAGCTACGGAATAAATATCTCGCGTGTGTTGCGTTCGGGAGTGACGCTGCTCGCCACCCCTGAACTCGTGCTGCAGATCGGCGACCGTCTGACGGTGGTCGGCGAGGCGAAGGCTGTGGAAAATGTCGAGAAGGTGCTCGGCAATACGGCCACGGCGCTGCGCGATCCCAACATGGCGGCCATTTTCATCGGGCTTACTCTCGGACTGCTGCTCGGCTCGGTGCCTATCGCTCTGCCGGGTGTGTCCACGCCCGTAAGGCTCGGTCTGGCCGGCGGCCCGATAGTGGTGGGCATCATCATAAGCCGTTTCGGCCCGCGTTTCGGTCTGGTCACCTACACCACGCGATCGGCCAATCTGATGCTTCGCGGCATAGGTCTTTCGCTCTACCTCGCCTGTCTGGGACTCGACGCCGGAGCGCAGTTTCTCGACACGATAATGCGATCCGAGGGTCTGGTGTGGATCTCCGCCGGCCTGGCTATCACTTTCCTGCCCACGCTTCTCATGGCCTACGTGGCGGTGCGATGGGCCAAAGTCGACTTCCCGACCGCCTGCGGTATGCTGTGCGGAGCCATGGCCAATCCGATGGCTCTCGACTATTCCAACTCCACGATGGAGTGTGACGCGCCGTCGGTAGGCTATGCCACGGCCTACCCGCTCGCCATGTTCTCACGCGTGGTGGTGGCCCAGCTGCTCGTGTTGCTATTCTGTAT
>JAIDKJ010000433.1 GCA_029051835.1 Paramuribaculum sp.
GTCACTGCGCCCACGCTACCGCCGAGGAGTCGGAAGCTCGCACCGTGCAGATGATCAATCTCTATGCCGACTTTGCCGAAAAGTATATGGCCATGCCGGTGATCAAAGGCGTGAAATCGGCCAACGAACGTTTCGCCGGAGCTGTCAACACATACACCATCGAGGCAATGATGCAGGACGGCAAAGCCCTGCAGAGCGGCACTTCGCACAATCTCGGACAGAATTTTGCCAAGGCATTCGACGTGACATTTGTCAACAAGGACAATCAGCCCGAATATGTATGGGCCAACTCCTGGGGCGTGTCGACACGTCTGATGGGAGCACTCATCATGAGCCACTCCGACGACAACGGCCTCGTGCTGCCGCCTCATCTCGCTCCCATACAGGTGGTGATCGTGCCTATCTACAAAAACGCCGAACAGCTCAAGCAGATCAGCTCCCATATCGAACCGATCCTGATCCAGCTCAAGGAGATGGGTATCAGCGTGAAGTATGACGACGCCGACAACCGTCGCCCGGGCTTCAAGTTTGCCGACTACGAGCTGAAAGGCGTACCTGTGCGTCTGGTCGTAGGAGCACGCGACATAGAGAAGGGCACAGTGGAGGTGATGCGCCGCGACACGCTCGAAAAGAGCGAAGCTCCGCTCGAAGGCATTGCCGGCCATGTGAAAGCGCTGCTGGAAGAGATACAGACCAACATCTATAAGAAAGCGCTCGCCCACCGTCAGGAGATGACCCGCACAGTGGACACCTACGACGAGTTCAAGAAGGAGATCGAAAAAGGCGGATTTATCCTCGCACACTGGGATGGCACCACCGAAACAGAGCTTAAGATCAAAGAGGACACCAAAGCCACGCTCCGTTGCATTCCCCTTGACGGCGACACTACTCCCGGAGTATGCATGGTGACCGGACGCCCGTCGAAACAACGCGTGATCTTCGCCCGCAACTATTGATCCCATCAAACCGCTACCATAGCCTGCGGCCCGTCAAAAGGCCGCAGGCATGATATATCAATCCACCAACGCAATGACTTCGACCGGCATTACGACTGCGAAGAGCGCTCGTCTGGCCATAGTGATCCCCTGCTACAACGAAGAGGAGGCACTGCCGCTGACCGTCGCACGGCTGACAGAGATTATCGAATCAATGGTCAGCAACGGACTGGCGACAGCCGACAGCTACATAATGTGCTGCGACGACGGCAGCCGCGACGCCACATGGCGCACCATCTGCGATCTGCATGCCTCCAATCCGATGGTCAGAGGATTGTCGCTCGCCCACAACCGCGGACACCAGTACGCTCTTCTCGCAGGGCTTATGACTGTCAGACACGAATGCGACGCAGCCATAAGCATAGACGCTGACCTGCAGGATGATCCCAACGCCATGATAGAGATGGTCCGACGCTTTATGGAGGGCGCCGAAATCGTCTATGGCGTCAGACGCAGCCGCGAGTCTGACACATGGTTCAAACGCACTACCGCGCGCGGTTTCTACCGTTTCCAGCACAGCATGGGACTGGAGACCGTGTATGACCATGCCGACTATCGTCTTATGAGCGCACGTGCGCTCGACTTGCTTTCGTCGTATGGCGAAAGCAACCTTTTTCTGCGGGGCATAGTACCGCAGATCGGACTGAAGACCGCCGTGGTGGAATATGACCGCAACGAACGGGTTGCCGGCGAATCGAAATATCCACTCAAAAAAATGCTGAGTTTCTCGGTCGACGGCATCACCTCGTTCTCATCGCGTCCGATCAGGATGATCTTCTATGTAGGGCTCGGCCTGCTCATAGCCGATATAGCCACAGCGATCTACGTGATGCTTGCATGGATCCACCACGACGTAGAACCGGGCTGGACCTCACTGATGCTATCGATATGGTTTCTCGGCAGCCTCATACTCATGGCTCTCGGCATCGTTGGCGAGTATATCGGCAAGATATTCATCGAGGTCAAACATCGTCCGAGATATGCTATCAAAGAAATAATCAGATGACAGATACCAAATCACTCGAAACACAGCTCTCCATGGAGAGCGGCCGAAATGTCGACTCAATAGAGGCCGAAATCAACGCCATTGTCGATGCGTTGGGCGACTTCTGCGCTCAGGGCGACTCGGTGGCTATACCCGGA
>JAIDKJ010000434.1 GCA_029051835.1 Paramuribaculum sp.
ATTGTACAAGGCCCGGTAGTCAGTGCCTCTCAGTGCCAGCACTTTATTTAGATCTACGAGCGCTTTGTCGAAATCTCTCACTTCGCACAGGAGCAGAGCACGGTTGAAATAACCGGTATAATCTTCAGGGTCAAGCTGTATTGCGTATTCGTAGTCGCTCAATGCGCCGTAATAGTCATCGAGATTATGTCGCAGAAAGGCGCGGTTGATATAGAATCCCGGATACTTTGGCTGCAGGCGTATGGCCTCGTTCATGTCGTCAAGTGCAGCCGAATAGTCGCGGTGAGAGTTTATGGCCACGTCGGCTCTGATCAGATAGGCGTTGACCGAACGTTTGTTGAGTTCCAAAGCCTTTTCCACATCGGCAAGCGCTCCTACAGTGTCTTTCTGCTCCAGACGCAGACGTGCGCGTCCTACATATCCGCCGTCAAATCCGCTGTGGATCGCGAGCAGCTGATCGAATGTCGCCGCCGACTCATCATATCGCTTGAGTTCTTCATAGGCAAGAGCCTTGTTGAACAGTATCACACGGTTCTCTGGCAGAGTGCCGAGCACTTTGTCGTAATCGGTCAGAGCTTCTTCCACATTGCCTATATTCTGGTTGGCGACGGCGCGCAATTCGTATGCATCGAGCAGAAACGGATTCTGTTCCAGAGCCTTTGATGCATCTGAAATCGCTCCGTGGAAGTCATCAAGATTGTATTTGGCTATAGCTCTGAAAAAATAGGGCTGTGCGAGGTAGGGTTTTGCGGCTATGACCTGGTTGAAGTATTGTATCGACAGCATATAGTCTTCAAAATAAAGCGCGTTGCGCCCTACCTGCATCACCTGATCCGTATTGATTTGAGCGTATGCCGGCAGCTGGGTCATAAACAATGCTGCCAGGCATGATATCCTGATTATAAAACGTGATAACATTGGATTATAAGTAAGCGGGGGGAATATAATGCCCTCCTATTATGATGATATGCAATAATCAGCTTATTCACTGCAAAGTTAATTCATTTGCGGGGGCAAAAGCAAGCCGTGATGGTGAAAAAAATGTAATTGACGTCATTTTGCACACGTCATCCCATGGTCGATCCCACTACAAGCAATCCAAGGCTTATCATGAGTATGCACAGGTCGGCAGCCTTCGCTTTGAAATTCTTTTCATGGAGCATTACCGCGCCATATACGAACGGTATCACTACACTTCCGCGCCGTATCATCGACACAATCGATATCATCGCTCCTTCGATCGACAATGAATAAAAATAAGCAATATCGGCTACTGTAAGAAAAATGGAAATGAGCGGGATAGTCCAGCGCCATGAAAAAGCCTGACGCGACGACGAACAGCGCCTGACGGTCATAAGAGCGCACGACATTATGATGCACTGATAAAACGAATACCACGAC
>JAIDKJ010000435.1 GCA_029051835.1 Paramuribaculum sp.
GACCTACGCACAACGCCACAACGGAGCCGACCGGAAAGAGAAGACCGAACATAGCCGGCAGCGCGACAACCGCCGCAACGACAAAACGACGCGCCCCGGGCGGAACAACCGATCCAGGAAAGAGAATGGATCATCATATCGCCGACCGACCGACCCATCGCACCAACCAACAACCGGACAGCGTCCCGAAAATGACAGACGACCCGGCAACACGCCGTCGCACCAGCGTCCCGGAAACCGTCCCGGCAACGACAAATATCACCCGGCTCCCAACAACGGCCACCGGCCTGACAATCGCCCCGGAAACGGGTTGCGTCCCGGAAACTCACATCGTCCGTCGCCCGGACACAACCACCGGCCATCACATGGCGTCCCACACCGGCCGCCTACACTTCGACCGCCTCACAGACCGTATCGCCCTGTAATGCGTCCATATAGGCGTCCGTTGCCGCCTCCCCACTGGCATCCCGCCGGAAGATATCCCGCCATACGCACTGTGCTCGGCATATCGTTCGGAACATCGTTCAATATCAGCCTGAACCATCTTTACGACAACGGATACACCGTAGATGGCTACGGCAATGACATAGTGTACCTCAGAAACGTCACGCAGCTCAACTACCTGTGGCCCGACGCCACACTCTACTATGGGCCCGGCGGACTGACCGGATCGGAATTCTTCTACAGCACTTCGGTCTATGATCCTTCGCGCTACAACTATGTATATCGCGATCTTGTGCGCACCTACGGCCCACCGGCCACCATGACATATCCCAACGGCGGATATATGGCCACGTGGTTTCCGAACGGCAACGGCTACATCAGACTGCAATTCGGAAGCGGCACGTCGTACGGAGGCTCATCGCGATTCTACACATCACTGTCGTTCGGCGACTGACGCGCCACAGCCTTCACACATGCGCCCGACCGCAATAGAGCTATGCCTTGATGAAGCGGACGCTTGCCCAGCCATCGCGCGATGTCACGTCGGCCAGCTTCAGCCCGCAGCGTGAGGCTGCCTCTTCCACCACCGGAACATCGGCCTCATAGAAACCGCTGAACACCAATTGTCCGCCGCTCTTCACAGCCGCGGCATAAGCCGGCATGTCGCCGGTGATGATGTTGCGGTTGATGTTGGCCAGCAATATGTCGGCATCCTTCACGTCGCTGATAGAGGTCACATCGCCAAGCCTTACATCAATATCGCCGCAACCGTTAAGCACGACGTTCTCCCGTGTGTTTTCACATGCCATCGGGTCGATTTCCACCGCAACCACAGCCGCAGCCCCGCGCATGAGTGAGAGAATAGCGAGAATGCCTGTACCGGTACCCATATCCACCACCTTCATGCCATCGAGATCCATATCGAGGAGCCGGCAGATGATGAGCGAAGTTGTGGCATGATGACCGGTACCGAAAGCCATTTTCGGATCGATGGCAATAT
>JAIDKJ010000436.1 GCA_029051835.1 Paramuribaculum sp.
GTATGATGTTGCTGACGTTCTGGGTCTTGAAATCCTGTATCTCATCGGAGATCAGACCCTTGTAGCCGCGATAGATGCCCTTCACCTTGAATCCGGCGAATATGGCCGCGCGGGTGACGGCGCGGATGGCTGCGTTCATTCCGGGAGCGTCGCCTCCCGATGTGAGGATGCCTACGCATTTGATTTCTGACATAATCTATGTGGATTTGGTTTTGATTAAGCCGCAAATATACTTAAAATCCGTTTTACCGGCTCCAAAAAATCATTAAATAAATGCTAATGGGGCTGTAGTGTCATGTTTATACGACAGCGACTCCCCGGAGCAGGCCTGTGTCGGTCGCTCCGGGGAGTCGGTTATTGTAGTGTGTTCTCCCGGTCAGGGAGAGATCGGGATCAGTTGAGGATTACACCGGCGTTGTCAGTGGGGTTCTGAGTGAGTGTGCCGGGGTATGCGTTGATCGCATCCTGGGGTATGTAGTAGACCACACGGTATTCTGTAGCCGGTATCTCCTGCTCCTGTGCGTGGGCGCCGGGATAGTGGCGTGTGAGAGTACCGCCGTTGCGGAACACGTCGTAGCTTCTCTCGGCCTGGTATGCCAGCTCGAGGGTGCGCTCTTTGTCGATGAGCTGTGCGGCGTTGCTGGCGTCAAGTGTCGCATACTCGCCGCCGATGATGGCGCGGCCGCGTACGGTGTTGAGATCCTGCAGAGCCTGGCCGTATTGACGGAGCTTGGCGTAGGCCTCGGCGCGGTTGAGGTAGATCTCCGACAGGCGGCTGATGACGGGCGAGTGGAGGTGGGAATCCTCACCCTCGCGCGAGCACTTGGTGATGTAGAACTGCGGATATACGCGGTTGAGCGAGATGAAGTAGTCTATGAAGCCGTTGACTGTCTGCTGGCCGCCATCCTTGGTGGTATAGGTGATCGAGTAGATGTCCTGTGCGGCATTTACTGCGGTCAGCGGATAGGTGTTGGCTATCACCGTGTTGCCGTTGTCGTCGGTCTTGGTGTCGTAGGCGTCGACAGGCACGCCGGCTGCATCGCGGTGTATGCGGAGCTGCACGTAGTCCTGTGTGGTGGAGTTGGTCCATACGATGAAGCGGATCACCTCATAGGGCACGTTCTCCTGACCGGTCACCGGATCTTTGGCCAGAGTGGTCTGGTAGGTAGGCTCGATGAATGCCGCGCGGGCGTCGCTGAGGTAGTATGACTCCTCGCGCCAGTCGTTGCGGCCGGTTTCGTTGAGCAGGTCGATGTATTTTGCCGAAGCAAACATCTCGCCCCATCCCATGCCGCCGATGTTGGCATACATGCCTCCGACGCCATAGTAGTGGTCAAATCCGGAGAATTCGGTGGCGACACGTTTTACCACGAATATCGCCTCAGGGTTGTTTTCAGGCACGATCGATGAGTATTTCATCAGATCGTCGCGGCTCACGAGCGAGTAGTCGCCCGAGTTGATCACCTTGTCGGCGTATTCCACGGCGAGGTTGGCATAATCGTTGTTGGGGTTCTCGTAGGTGCCGCTCATGTAGAGGTACACTCGCGAGAGCATGGCCTGTGCGGCTCCCTTCGAGGCGTAGGCCGGGCCCTTGTCGATGGTCATCAGTTCCTCGGCTTTCTTGAGGTCGGAGATGATCTGCTGGTAGGTCTGTGCCACGGTGGCGCGGTCCTCGAGATGCAGGTCGCCGATCACGTCCTCGGGTGTGCCGTTGACGATGGGCACTCCGAGGTTTTTATCGGGAGCCTGATAGTAGGGACGGCCATAGGCGCGCACGAAATAGAAGTAGAGCATTCCGCGCACGTAGTAGCACTCTCCGAGCGAGTTGTCGATCTCGGCCGACTTACCTTCCTCAAACATGTTGATGATGTTGGAGGCCTGTGCTATGCCCTTGTAGCCGTAGTCCCAGAATTGCTGCAGGCGGTAGTTGTTGGGTGTGCGGGCAAACGAGATGAACTCGAAGAATGCATCGGTGGAGTTGCCTCGGATCATCATGTTGTCGCCGGCATATTCGCCGCATCGGTGCATGGGGTCGGACCAGGTCTTGAGCTGGGCGTACACGCCGTTCAGGAGAGCGTCGAGCGACGCCTCGGGATTGCCGGTCACCTGCTCTGCAGCCAGAGAGCCGTTGGGAAGACGTTCCACATCGCATGAGGCTGTGATCAGAGCGGCTGCCGCAACGGCAGCTGTCAGTATCTTTTTCATTTCTGTAGTTGCTTAGAAGATTAAAGGGTGATGTTGATTCCGAGCGAGAAGCGGCGAACCGACGGATATACCGACGCACCGGCTGTTCCCATCACTTTGCCGTCGGAGGCGGGGATTTCCGGATCGACTCCCGAATACTTGGTGACGGTGAAGAGGTTTTCGCCGCTGAGCGATACGCGGAGGTTGGAGATGCCGTAGCGGCGGAGCTGATTGAAGTTGTAGCCGACGGTCAGCGAGCGTAGCTTGAGGAAGTCGCCGTCCTCGAGGTATCGCGACGAGGTGAGGTTGCCCTTGTCGGTGTTGTTATACTTCGCTACGGGGTGTGTGGCGATGTCGCCGGGTTTTTCCCAGCGGCTCCATCCGCTCTGGAGTTTCATCTGGTTGCGGTCGACGTAGGCTCCGTCGGAGTCATATTCAATACGCGAGTAGTTGAAGATCTTGCCGCCGACGCTGTAGCCGAAGTTGGCGTTGAGGTCGAGGTCTTTCCAGCGGAGGCTGGTGGAGAATCCGCCGTAGAAGTCGGGCGACACGCTGCCTACCTTGTAGTAGTCGGCCTTGGCATAGTTGTCTGTGATGACCTTGTTGCCGTCCTCGTCGTCCATATACCACTGGGGTGCTCCGTTGTCGGGGTTTACTCCGGCCCATTCCTTGAGCCAGTAGGTGTCGACGGGCTCGCCGACTTCGAGCAGGCGCTGGGCTGCGCCGGATATGCCGGTTCCGTCGCCGATGATCACGGGCTTGACCACCATCGCGCCGCTGGCGTCTTTCTGCTTGAAGAGGTCGCGGAGTTCGTTCTTGTTGGTGGTGAGGTTGGCCTCGAGGCTCCAGGTCCAGTCGCGTGTGGCTATGATCTCGCCGCCGATAGTCAGCTCTATGCCTCGGTTGCGCATCTTGCCGATGTTGCGGTAGATCGATGTGACGCCCACCAGACCGGTGACGGGCACTGCATAGATGACGTTGTCGGTGTTTTTGTTGTACCAGTCGAAGTTGACGCGCAGACGGTCGTTGAAGAAGTTGGCGTCGAGTCCTATGCCGCCGGTGAAGGTGCGTTCCCATGTGAGATCCTTGTTGCCGATCTGCGAGATGAGCGCTCCGGGGATGCCGTCGTAGTTGACGCCTACGGAGTAGAGGTCATACTGCGGATAGTAGGCCGACGGACGGTTGCCGACGCTGCCGTAGGAGGCGCGGAGCTTCAGGAAGCTTACCCAGGGAGCGTTGAACCAGCTCTCGCGGTTGATGATCCAGCCGCCGCTGACGCTGTAGAGGTTGCCCCAGCGCTGTCCGAGGTTGGAGGCGCCGTCGCGACGGAAGCCGGCTTCGAGCAGGTAGCGGTTGTCGTACATGTAGTTCCACTTTGTGAAGTAGGACTGCACGGCCGATTCGATGACGTTGCCTTCGACTTTCTCAGGCTTCGCGGTGACATCGAGAACCTCGATTCCGGGTACGAAGCCGACGCCGGTGGCGCTCATGTAGGTGTATTTGTAGTCCTTATACTCGTAGGCGAGCAGGCCGTCGAGGCGGTGTTTGGTGCCGAACATCTTGTTGAAGAGTATCTTCTGTGTGGTCGATTTGCGCACTACGTCGGAGCTCCACTCGTAGATGCGTCCGTCGACGCCTTCGCCGCCCACCGAGCGCGGGTCGGTGTAGGAGTGGGTCTTGTACTGGTTGAAGCGGTAGGAGTTGACGCTTTGCCATTTGAGCCAGGGAGTGAACTGCACGTCGAAGTCGAAGTTGCCGTTGAACTCATAGTTGACCGATGTGCCTTTGTTTCCGGCCTCGAGGTCGTTGAGGTAGTTGTTCTGCTGGGAGTTGACCCATCCGCTGTAGCGGTTGGGCACGAGGTTGCCCTCTTCGTCATAGGGGGAGTCCCAGGGGAGCATCGAGTACATGGCGCTTACCGAATACTGACGGTCCTCGATGTCGCGGCGCGATCCGTAGAGAGTGGGCCGGATGGTGAGGAATTTGTAGGGCTTGTAGTCGGTGGTGGCGCGGAAGGAGTATTTCTGGAACTTATATCCCTTTACGGCTCCGTCCTCGTCGTAATAGCCGAGCGAGAAGTAGGAACTGAGTTTATCGTTGCCGCCTGAGATGCTCACGTGGTAGTCCTGCGAGAATCCGGTGTGTGTGGCCAGATCCCACCAGTTGAAGTCGTCGTTGCGCAGCTCGGGGGTCCAGCGTGTGAACTTGATGGCGTCAGAGTTCTGGAACGATGCGAAGTAGTCGTAAAGCTCGGCTCCGTTCATTACCTCGAAGCGGCCGTTGTTGAGGTTGGCGATACCGAGCTTCACCGAAGCGCTGGCTTTCATTTCGCCTGATTTGCCTTTCTTGGTGGTTACGACAACTACGCCGTTGGCGCCTTCAGATCCGTAGATGGCGGTCGATGCGGCGTCCTTGAGGATGGTCATGCTCTCCACGTCGTCGGGGTTGAGGTCGCCGGCGCCTGTGCCGACGATCACTCCGTCCACTACCCAGATCGGGGCGGTGGCGCCGCTCAGCGAGGCCTGTCCGCGGATCACTACAGCAGCTCCGGCGCCGGGCTGTCCGCTACCGGGAGCTACGTATACGCCCGACACTTTGCCGTTGAGCATATTGGCGAGGTTGGGGGTGGTGACATCCTTGAGTTTGGTGTCCTTGATGCTTGTGAGGGCGCCGGTGAGGCTCTCCTTGGTCTGCACGGTGTAGCCGAGCACCACTACTTCGTCGAGTGTGTTGTCGGCTTCCGCCAGCTGTATTGCAAGAGGCTGTCCGTTCCACACTACGGTCTTGTCGGTATAACCGATGTAGCTGACAATGACCGATGAGCCGACTTTTACACCCTTGATGCTGAACTTGCCGTCGATGTCGGTGGATGCAGCTTTTGTGGCATCGCCTAATACTTTGACGGTAGCTCCGACGAGCGGCTCGCCGGTGTCGTCGGTTACAGTGCCTTCACAGGCTGCGGTCTGCTGCTGGGCGGCTACAGGTGCATAACTGCCCCCTCCCTCAGTGGCTTGCGCCGAAGGGATGCCTGCCGAAGCAAGGAATGCTGTGGCCATTAAGGCCGGAAAGAACCTTTTTTTCATTGAAAAAGCGGTTTTTTGGTTAATGATTGGTATGGTTAAGATATTACAAAGTTTTCAGGATTTTGATTGTGTCAAACATGGTTCCCTGTATTTTCAGGAACAAAGATATATAATAAATGTCAAACAATACCAACAGAGTGAAAAAAACTTATCCTGAAAACTTGATTGTGCGCATAATCGGCTGCTATATACATGCATCGTCCGGCCAAACAACCGAACGAAAATCGGCCAAACAACCGAATGGTCAGAAAAAAAGTAGATTAGTATGAATTGAAAAATTGACAGGGATTGCGGTTTAGGCAAGGTGTACCTTGAAAAATCGACAAATTTGTCGGTTTTTCGAGGTATAAATGGGTTGGTCTGCAAAATGGCGGAAAAAGCTGTGGACTAATAACCGTTTTGCGGTCTGTTGGGATTGGTCTTTCCGCCCGGGGATCAGCGGAGGGCGGTGGCTGTGCGGAGCGATTCGCCGCGCCAGGGGAGGGTGCCGTAGTATTTCTCGTAGATGAGTGTGACGGGCTGTCGGGCGGCTTCGGCGTCGGCTATTTCGCGTGCGAGGGCTTCGGACTCTACCGAGAAGGTTATGACGGAGTCGGTGCCGGCCTGGCGTATCTCGCCCTCGTAGGTCTTGAAGATGAGTCCTCGTTTTTCGAACGATGAAATGTGGCCGGTGACCTGCGCCTCGACGGCGTAGGGGCTGCAATAGCGGAGATATACGGTCATGCCGAGCGCCACGCCGACGATCAGCGCCAGCCATATGAAAAAACGGCGCAGGCGATGCGGACGGCGATTCAGACGGGTCGGCTGAGAGGGGTCGTTGTCGGCGGACCGGAAGTCGATGGTGTCGGGTCGGCGGAGTGTGACGGGTTCTTCGTCGTCAAACAGGTCGTCGTGGTCAGTGGCGTTCATCGGCGTTGGTTTTATTGTTGCGTTTGTCTATGGCGATCAGTATGAATGTGATGATGCCGAGCAGTATCAGCAGCAGTGTCTGGCAGCCCATCACGGTGTTGCCGAACGATAGGGCGTATTCGCGGGTCAGTCCGGGCACTCCGTGGGCATACATGCTCAGTCCGAACATGAGCGCCCACTGGTAGGGACCGATGCCTCCGTTGGAGGGTACGGCCATCGAGAGGCTTGAGAGCACGAAGCATACGAGCACGGCTGTGAGTCCGAATTCGGCGGCCACGCGGGCTGTCAGCGGGAAAGCGTGGAAGCACACGTAGAGCTGGGTGAAGTAGCAGCCCCAGATGAGGGCTGTGTAGACCAGCCACATGCCTTTGCCTTTCATGCGGGCTACGACTGCGAATCCTTGCCAGATGCCGGCGAGCAGGCTGCGCAGTCCGGTGACGATGCGGCTGTCGGGAAAGCGTCGCCACAGTGCGATGCACAGCGCCGCCATAGCTGCTATGGCTATCCAGAGCGCGGGCGAGGAGATGATGGCCATGAGGCGGCGGTAGGTGTCGGGATTCTGCTGCAGGTAGCTGACGATCTGCGGCTGCGCCACTACGAAGGCGAGCAGCGTGAGCAGGAACACGGTGAGGGTGTCGCTCAGACGGTCGCATATCATCGATCCGAACACGGTGGAGAATGGAGCGCGCTGGCGGGAGGCTATGTAGCCTGTGCGCCACAGTTCGCCGAGGCGGGGCAGTATGAGATTGACTGCGTAGGTGCCGAAAATCGACAGTATTATGATGCCGAGGGGGGTGCGGATGTCGAGGGCGTTGAGCTGTATGCGCCAGCGCATGGCTCTGAACACGTGGGAGAGTATGCTGATACCGAGGGCGAGGGCTATGTAGCCGAAACGGCATTCGGTGCGGATGATATGGGCCATCTCCTGCAGATCCACGCCTGTGAAAAGCAGGTAGCATAGGCCAATGGTGATCACCGGGGGCACGCCATAGCGGAGCAGCAGGGTCCATGCCGAGGCGGAGCGTGGCCGGGAGGCGTCGTTGTCGGTCGTTGGGTTCATCGTCGGTCGGTGTTGCCTTCGTAGAAATTGATATATGCACGGTTGACGGCGCGGAATCCGCCCGGAGTGGGATAGTCGCCGCTGAAATACCAGTCGCCCGGGTGGTCGGGTATTGATCTGTGGAGTCCGTCGATGCTCTGGTAGATGATCTCCACGTCGGCGTCGACATCGGAGGGGGTGAGCATCTCGGCGATCTGTGCCGCGATCTCCCGGTCGGTGAAGGGGGCGTAGATGGCTTTGACGCAGTTGGCCTGCAAGGAGTCGGGACGGCTTTCCATCTCCACGCAGCGGCGGTAGGTGTCGTCGAGCAGGGAGTCCATGCCGCGCCGGTGTATCAGCTCCACTGCGGCCCGGAAGGCGCAGAATTCGGCCATGCGCGACATGTCGATGCCGTAGCAGTCGGGGTATCTTACCTGAGGCGACGAGCTGACCACGACGATCTTGCGTGGGCGCAGGCGGTCGAGTATGCGGAGTATGCTCTGGCGCAGGGTGGTGCCGCGCACTATCGAGTCGTCGATCACTACGAGCGAGTCGACGCCGTCGGCCACGCATCCGTAGGTGACGTCGTAGACGTGAGCCGCGAGTTCGTCGCGGGCGGCTCCCTCGGCTATGAATGTGCGCAGTTTTATGTCCTTTATGGCTATCTTCTCTATCCTTACCTTGTGGCTCATGATGCGGGCTACGGTTTCGGGCGTCAGAGTGCCTTGCTGCTGCGCTTCGAGTATAGCCTGTGATTTGATGTCGTCGAGATAGGCGTTGAGACCCTCCATCATGCCGTAGAATGCCACTTCGGCGGTGTTGGGGATGAAGGAGAACACGGTGTGGTCGATGTCGTGGCCGACGGCATCGAGTATCTGGCCTACGAGGTTGCGTCCGAGGGCTTTCCGCTCCTGATAGATGTCGGCGTCGGAGCCGCGCGAGAAGTAGATGCGCTCGAACGAGCAGCGCGCGTTGGCGGCCTGAGGGAGTATGCGGTGGAGTGTCAGCCGGCCGGATTTGCTGACTATCAGCGACTGTCCCGGCTCAAGCTCTCTGACGTCGGACCGGCGGACGTTCATTACCGTCTGTATGACGGGGCGTTCGGATGCCACTACCACCACCTCGTCGTCGGCGTAGTAGAACGCCGGGCGTATGCCGGCGGCGTCGCGCATGGCAAACATGTCGCCCGATCCGGTGGCTCCGCATATGACGAATCCTCCGTCCCACGTGGGCGATGCCGCGCGCAATACTTCGGGGATGTCGAGATTGTCCTCTATGTGGCGGGTCAGCTCGGTGCCCTGCAGTCGGTGGCGCGCCGCACGATACACCTCGTGGTTGGCATGGTCGAGTGCGTGTCCGAGCTGTTCGAGCAGCACGATCGTGTCGGAATATATGCGGGGATGCTGTCCGGTCGACACCACGTCGGAGAAGATCCGGTCGACGTTGGTCATGTTGAAGTTGCCGCAGAGGAGCAGGTTGCGCGAGCGCCAGTTGTTGCGCCTCAGAAACGGATGGACGTAGGATATGCCGCTTTTGCCGGTGGTGGAGTAGCGCAGGTGGCCCATGTAGATCTCTCCGACGAACGGCACTTCTCGTTCCACCTGATCGGCCGGAAGGGATTCCACTCCCGATGAGTCGAGAGCGGGACGTATGGTGTCGAATATCTGCTGTATGGCTCCGGCTCCGAGCGCTCTTTCGCGGAATACGTATTCGTGGCCCGGCTCGGTGTGGAGCTTCACCACTCCGATTCCGGCGCCCTCCTGTCCGCGGTTGTGTTGTTTCTCCATCATAAGATAGAGTTTCGAGAGCGCATAGCAGTAGGTGCCGTAGCGCTGTTTGTAATATTCAAGCGGTTTGAGCAGGCGAATCATCGCTACTCCGCATTCATGTTTCAGCGGTTCCATATGATGCAGTGTGGTCAGATTAAGGCGCAAAATTAGTTAGAAACGGCTTAAAATTGCTTGGCGGGGCTAAAAAAATTTCATCCGTCGGATAAAATTGCATACATTTGCAACCATAATAATCTTACCATAACAAATCAATCATCATGAAATCAAAGATCAACAAGGCTTTTGTGGAGCATTTTGGCGGCGAGGGCACTCTCTACGTGGCTCCGGGACGTTTCAATCTCATCGGCGAGCATACCGACTATAACGGTGGCTTCGTTTTCCCGGGTGCTATCGACAAGGCCATCATGGCTGAGATCCGTCCCAACGGCACTGACCGCGTGAAGCTGTATTCGATCGACCTCGACGCGTCGACCGAATTCGGTCTGAACGAGGAGGATGCTCCCAAGGACCAGTGGGCCCGCTACATTTTCGGCGTTTGCCGCGAGATCATCAAGCGCGGCGGCAAGGTGGAAGGCTTCGACGCCGTATTCTCGGGCAATGTGCCTCTTGGCGCCGGCCTGTCGTCGTCGGCCGCTCTCGAGAGCTGCTTCGCATTCGCGCTCAACGATCTGTTCAACGACAATAAATTCGACCGCATGGAACTGGCCCGCATCGGTCAGAGCACAGAGCACAACTACTGTGGCGTCAACTGCGGCATCATGGACCAGTTTGCAAGCTGCCACGGCAAGAAGGACAATCTGATGCGTCTTGACTGCCGCTCGGGCGAGTTTGAGTATTTCCCCTTCAAGCTCGACGGCTACAAGCTTGTGCTTGTCGATTCGCGCGTGAAGCATGAGCTGGTCGACTCTCCCTACAACAAGCGCCGCGAGAGCTGCGAGCGCGTGGCCAAGCACCTCGGCGTGGAAACTCTCCGCGATGCCGACATGGCCATGCTTGAGGCTGCCAAGGGCGAGCTTTCGGCCGAGGATTACATGCGCGCCAAGTATGTGATAGAGGAGAAGCAGCGTGTGCTCGACGTGTGCGACGCTCTTCTAAAAGGCGATTACGACACCGTAGGACGGTGCATGTATTCTACCCACGACGGTCTGTCGAAGGACTATGAGGTGAGCTGCGAGGAGCTTGACTTCCTCAACGATGTGGCCCGCGAATGCGGCGTGACCGGTTCGCGCATCATGGGCGGCGGCTTCGGCGGCTGCACGGTCAATCTGGTGAAGGACGATCTCTATGACAACTTCATCGCTACGGCCAAGACCCGCTTCAACGAGAAGTATGGCCACGAGCCTCAGATCTATCCCGTGATAGTCAGCGACGGCGCCCGCCGCTACTGCTGCTGCGAGGGCTGAAGCCCTGCAAGGCTCCCCGCTTGAAGGGGCATGAAAATAAAAAGCGCTGTGTCAGACGTCGGATGCGTCGGCACAGCGCTTTTCCTGTAATATTGCAGCGGTTGCGCTCGCGGCCTGAAGAGTGGATTTGGAGGTTGGGAAAATAATTCGTAACTTTGCGGAAGATTGAAATTCAGGACAGCGAGTATGGGTCTCGCCTGCATGACAAGCAGGCCGGGATTCTTTTATTTTTCTGTCGTCTGAACATTTCCTTATAAACAAACCACGAAAAAATTCAAAAAAATTATGGCAATAACTTACATGACCAAAGAAGGTTACAAAAAGAAGATGGAGGAGATAGCC
>JAIDKJ010000437.1 GCA_029051835.1 Paramuribaculum sp.
TTATCGGTCTGCTGGCCAAGAACGCCATCCTTATCGTGGAGTTTGCCATCGAGCGCCGCCGCACCGGCATGTCGGTGGTCAACGCTGCCATCCAGGGTGCATCGGCCCGTCTGCGCCCGATCCTCATGACCTCTCTGGCCATGATCATCGGTCTGCTCCCGATGATGTTCGCCTCCGGCGCCGGCGCCAACGGCAACCGTGCCCTCGGCACCGGATCTATCGGCGGCATGCTCATCGGTATGTTCCTGCAGATCTTCATCGTGCCCGCTCTCTTCGTGATCTTCCAGAAGATCCAGGAGAAGATCACCCCGATGAAGTGGGAGGATACCGACAACGAAGGCATCGAGAACGAGATCGAGCAGTATTCGCGCTAAGCCAGTGTGGACCATTCACATATATTGTAAAATGAAAATCAATCGCATCATAATATCAATAGCAGCAGCCATGGCCCTTACGGGCCTGGCAGGCTGCAACATGTACGGCAAGTTCAAGATGCCGGACGATTCCCAGCTCGGAAAAGCCTATGCCGAGGCCAAGGAGGCTCCGGTCGACAGCGCCGCTTTCGGCAACCTGCGCTGGCAGGAGGTGTTCACCGATCCGGTGCTCACCGACCTCATCTATCAGGCCCTCGACAACAACAAGGACCTGCGCAACGCCAAGCTCAATGTCGACATCGCTGCCGCCAACCGTCTGGGCGCCCGTCTGGCCTATCTCCCCTCGCTGTCGCTCACGCCCAACGGCGCCGGAGCGAAGTACTTTGACGTCACCGACATGAGCTGGACCTATCAGATACCCGCCGCCGCAAGCTGGGAGGTGGATATCTTCGGACGTCTGCTCAACTCCAAGCGCGGCGCAGAGGCCGCCTACCGCCAGACCGAGGCCTACCGTCAGGCAGTGCGCTCGCAGATCATCGGCGGCGTGGCCAACTGCTACTACACCATAGCCATGCTCCAGCAGCAGCTCGATCTGAGCCGCCGCACGGCTGAGCTGTGGGCCGAAAACGTCACCACGATGAAGGACCTCAAGGAGGCCGGACGCGTCACCGAGGCCGCCGTGGTGCAGAGCGAGGCGCAGTATCTGAGCATACTCGGATCCATAAAGGATCTGGAGGATAATCTCCACCAGGCCAACAACACCATGTCGCTGCTGATGAACACCATGCCGATGGAATGGGTGACATCGCCCGGCGCCGCGCTTACGGCTCCGGAGATACTTCGCGACGAGATACCGATGCGCGAGCTTGCCGCCCGCCCCGATATCCGCGCTGCCGAAGAGAGCCTCGCTGCCGCCTACTACACCACGGCAGGCGCCCGCTCGGCATTCTATCCGTCGCTCAACATCACTGCCAACGGCGGATTCACCAACCTCGTCGGAGGCATGGTGATGAACCCCGGCAAATGGTTCATACAGCTCGCCGGACAGCTCACGGCTCCGCTCTTCGCCCGCGGACAGAACATCGCCCGCCTCAAGGCCGCCAAGGCTCAGCAGGAGCAGGCTATGAACAACTTCGAGTATGCGCTCATGTCGGCATCGGCCGAGGTGTCAAACGCCATGATGCTCTATCAGAAGAGCACCGAGAAGGCCGTGCTGCTTCAGGAGCAGGTGGGCAAGCTGACCACTTCGGTGGAGATCACCGAGGAGCTTCTCAAGCTCGGCGGCATGTCGACCACATATCTCGAAGTGCTGACAGCCCAGCAGCAGCTGCTGTCGGCCCAGATGTCGGAGCTGTCGTGCAACCTCACCACCGCGCAGGCTGTGATCAACCTCTATCAGTCGCTCGGCGGCGGCCGGTAATATCCATTGAGTACCAACCTTAATCATTTTCATCATGGCAAGCAACATCAGTCCACTGGCCCATGTCGACCCGACGGCCAAACTCGGTGACAATGTCACCATCCATCCGTTCGCGTTTATCGATGCCGACGTGGAGATAGGCGACGGCTGCGAGATAATGTCGTACACATCCATCATACGCGGCACCCGCATGGGTCGCAATAACAAGGTGTATCAGGGCACTATCATCGGTGCCGATCCGCAGGATTTCCGCTGGAAAGGCGAGAAGACCTACTGCTTTGTGGGCGACAACAACGTCATACGCGAGCATGTGATCATCAACCGTGGTATCAAGACCGAGGGCGGCACACGCGTGGGCGACGACACGTTCATCATGGCCGACACCCATATAGGCCACGACACCGTCATCAAAGGACGCTGCGTGATAGGCAACGGAGTGACCATAGCCGGCGATGCCGAGGTGGGCGAATGCTCCATCCTCTCGTCGGGAGTGATGCTCCACGAGAATTCGCGCGTAGGCGACTGGGTGCTGATCAAAGGCGGATGCCGTATCACCGGCAATGTGCCTCCCTACGTGATCATGGCTCACAATCCGGCAAGCTACTTCGGCGTCAACGCCGTGGTGATGCGCAAGCACGGATTTACCGACGAGCAGGTCGACGACGTGGCCAAGGCCTACCGCCATGTGTATCAGACCGGCACATCGGTGTTCAACGCCATGAAGCGTATCGAAGCCGACGTGACCCCCTCGGAGGTGCGCGACAATATCACAGGCTTCATCAGCGAATGCAAGCTCCGCATCGTGGCCATACCCCGCGACCTTGAATGACAGTCAGCGCCCGACGGCGCCACAATAAATCAGTCGCGCCCCGGAGAGCGTCAGTCAGGACGATGCTTTCCGGGGCGCTTCTTGATGGATAGAGCGCACAAATGCAATCATTTATGCCAGTGAAGCCGATGTGCTGAATGTGGCGATGTTCGGTGTAACGGCAAAGCAATGGCGGGAAGCTAATCCCGACCTCAAAGGGAACATACGCGACTATGCCACAGTCAACGAACTTATCTGCCTGTCGAACATGGAAAGCGGTGACAATGATAGAAAACTGTTGAAATGATGAATTAACCGCAGAACAAGCAGGCTCTTGAGGCAATACTTCCCAAAAGGCACGGACTTCCGT
>JAIDKJ010000438.1 GCA_029051835.1 Paramuribaculum sp.
GTCGACGGGGGCCTGTATGGCCTGACGCTTGATCTCCTTGCGTAGCTTCTTGGCGAAGGTGGTGGTGACCGCATGACCCGGACGGGTGGCGATCACCTTGCCCTTGAGCGGACGGCCTATAAGCGCTATGTCGCCTATCACATCCATGAGCTTGTGGCGAGCAGGCTCGTTCTCGCTTGTCAGAGGCTTGTCCTGAATAAATCCGAACTGGCTGACATTCTTATGAGGCACGTTCATCAGATCGGCCAGACGGTCGAGCTCCGACTGCTCCATCGGCGAGTCGTAGATCACCACGGCGTTGTCGAGGTCGCCCCCCTTTATGAGATTGTTCTTGACCAGCGGCTCGATCTCGCGGACAAACACGAAGGTGCGGCTGTCGGCAATCGACTGCTGGAAATCCTCAAGATGCTCCAGCGAGGCGAACTGGTTGGAGAGCACCGGCGAGTCGAAGCTCACCATCACGTCGATCGAGAACTCATCGTCGGGAAGCACGATGATTGTCGAGCCGGTGGCCTCGTCGTGCACCTCGATCTTCTGCTTGACGATATAATAGTCCTTTTCGGGATTCTGCTCCTGCAGACCCACCTCGTTGATATGGTCCACGAATATCCGGGCGCTGCCGTCGAGTATGGGCATTTCCGGACCGTCGATGCGTATCAGGCAGTTGTCGACGCCCATAGCGTAGAGAGCGGCCATCGCATGTTCGATGGTGCTCACGGTCACGTCGTTGCGCTTGAGCACCGTGCCGCGGTTGGTGGAGGTCACGTATTCAGCGAGAGCATCGATCGTGGGCTCCCCTTCGAGATCCGTACGCTGGAATTTGTAGCCTGTGTTAGGCTCGGCGGGCAAAAACTCGGCATTGATGAGCTTGCCGGTATGCAGTCCCTTGCCGCTGACGGCGAAGGGAGCTTTGATGGTGACTTGCTTCATATCGCTTGAATGTGTGTGTATGATTGTCTTATTTATTATCCTTGATGATTCGTTCTATCTCGTCGACACGCTTATAGAGCGTCGGCAGCTTGCGTATGGCGAGAGCCTGACGGCCGTAGCTCACCACGTCGGTGGCCGGATAGCCGAACAGCCTCGAACCCGAGGCCACATCCTTGTTGATGCCGCTCTGCGCTCCGATATGCACCTCGTCGCCGATATGTATGTGGCCGGCCAGACCCACCTGACCGCCGAGCATGCATCGCTCGCCGAGCTTTGTCGATCCGGCCACGCCGCCCTGGGCGGCCATGACGGTATCGGCTCCCACCTCGCAGTTGTGGGCTATCTGTATGAGATTGTCGAGCTTCACCCCGCGGCATATACGCGTGGATCCCATCATGGCGCGGTCAATGGTGGTGTTGGCTCCGATCTCCACGTCGTCGGCTATATCCACGTTGCCCGTCTGCGGTATCTTCTCGTAGCCGTGGTCGGTGGGGGCGAACCCGAAGCCGTCGGCTCCTATCACCGCTCCCGAATGGATGATGCAGCGCTTGCCTATGCGGCATCCGCGGTAGATCTTCGCTCCTGCATAGATGATCGTATTGTCGCCGATGGCCACTCCGTCGCCCACGTAGGCCTGCGGATATATCTGCGCTCCGCTCCCAATCTTCGCTCCGGCGCCGATGTAGGCGAACGCGCCAATGTAGGCATCGTCGGGCACCTCCACCCCTTCGGCTATGAAGCACGGCTGCTCCACTCCGCGGCGGGGAGGATTCATCAGCTGGTCAACCATCGTCAGCAGGCGCGCCACAGTGGCGTAGGGGTCGTCGACCCGGATCAGAGTGGCTTTGATCGGCTTTTCGGCCACGAAATCGCGGCCGACGAGCACGGCCGACGAAAGAGTATCGTATATATATGGTGTATATTTGGGATTGGCCAGGAACGAGATCGCACCCTGACGGCCCTCCTCGATCTTGGCGAATGTGTTGATTTTTACAGATTCATCACCCTCCACGACTCCTTCCGCGAGAGCAGCTATCTGACCGGCTGTAAATTCCATGTCGACTATATGGTCTGGTGTTTTTTCGATTTTCGCTGCAAAATTGCGAAAAATTTTTCATATAATTGCCATAAACCGCCCATAACCTCACCCCGGTCGCCCGGAAAAACCGTTTTATGGCATTGCCGAGAGAGGCTTATACTGTTAAACATTACTAACAAACGTAATTTTTTCATCCGCCGTTTAATAATAAGATATAATTTTGCAGAATAATAAACCATCAGGGAAATTATATACAGTGATCGATTTGAAAAACATTGCTTTAATGATATTCTGTACGCTGACGGCCACATTGGCCTCGGCGCAGACGGAAGTATTGCCTGATCCGGAGCCTGAGATAACTACGGTTCTGCTGACACAAAAATATCCGGCAAATACTAAATTTGGAGCATTTGAATCCTCCATGACCGGAATTGAATGGAGTTTCATACTCGACAAAACAAACCATACCGCGACTCTGACTCATCCTGTCCCCGATCCGGAAAGCAAAGACAGCTACCTCCAGAACGGACGGTATCACTTCGAAGCATATCCACGACCTGACACCGTACACCCCGAATATGCCTACATGCCCAACTATGCGGGCGACGCAAACGGCGGTCCGGTGACAGAATTCACCAAGACTTTCATTGCCCTATGGAGCCCGATGATCGACCGCGACTACTATCGCTACGACCTCGTAAACCGCCGCAACGACTCCTGGACGATGGCGGCCATACGTATCCCGGCCACATTCGAGCATGACGGCGCGACATACACCGTCACCGCCATCGGAGAGCGGGCATTTTCGGGCAGCGACATAGTGACAGTCCACCTTCCTTCAACGATCACCTCCATCGGCGACTATGCATTCGCCGACTGCCAGAATTTTGTAGGCCTGCCGGCCGACGGCTCGGCATTTGAAGTCATCCCGGCGTCGGTCACGACTCTTGGCAAGGGAGTGTTCAGCAACTGCGCCACACTCGAGCGCATGACCATAGGCGACGGCGTGAAGACCATTCCGGCCGAAACATTCGACAAATGTCCGGCGTTGCAGCGCCTCACCATAGGACGCTCTGTAGAGAGCATCAAGTGTCCGCTCCCGGCCGCACTCCGCAAAATAGCTTTCAGAGGCGAAAAAAAGCCCGAAATGCTCACGGAAACATTCGAGACGCAGACCAGCGTATGGGTCGACAGCCGTTACGCTTCGGCCTATCCTGCCTCCTGGAGAGCCAACTCTTTCAGCATCATCCCGGAGCGCGAGGAGCTTATTTTCTATAAAGGGTTTCTCCACCCGGTCAACTTCACGGTGGAAGCTCCGGTGGAATACACCAACAATTCCACCAACCACTTCTTCGGCTATCCGGGCATCGACTACGGCGGCGGTATTGATCAGAATTACCGCGAGGTGACCCTTGTGTTCGGCCACAACCAGCTCGGCAAGGGCGAACAGCTCGTATCCCCTCCCTACCGTATAGATTTCTCCGATGAGAAAGCCTACCTCAGCGCCAACTACATCACCTACAACACCACGACGCACCGCGGCTCCTTCCCCATTGCCATGCGCTCCGAGGGCGACCATACGGTGACTGTCACCATGGTCGATCCCACGCTCGCATCCTACACCTGGCCAGTAAAGGTGATCGAAGGCATCCCCGTCGACACCATAACCATCGAGGGGCCTATGACCCTGACCATCGGCGGCGACGACGTCACATACAAGGCCACATGCAAACACCGTGACAATAAGCTGACTCCGAGCAACACCAACGTAATATGGAGCTGCGACAACCCCGAGCTGCTCACCATCGACGAAAACGGCACAGCCCACGCCATCGAGGCCGGCTACGCCACCATCCACGCCCGCAGCGCCGACCCGGCCTGCTATACGGTCGAGGCGATACTGACAGTCTACGTCGACAACGGCGCGGCCGCCAAATATCCCGTGCAGCAGACCGTGCTCAAGGATCCTTATACCGTCCCGATGTACGGCAATACCATCAACATCAACCAGATCCCCTACCGCACCGTCACCACCGACTTCTACTATTTCTTCAACGAGGACGGCACCGCCGAGATCACTTATCCCGGCGCACGCCGCGACGACACCTATGCCGATGGCGGCGAAGTCCCCGCTACCCCCTACAAGTTTGACTACCCCGGACACGAGCCTCTCAAATCGCGTTCGTCGGAAGATTACTATTACTACACGGCCACCATCACCAACTACCTGATGCGCCACCCGAAAGACCCAAACGCAAAACAGTACGAGGCTCTGCACAGCTCGCTCTCAATCGAAACACTGCCGTATGTGACGGTCGTGCGCCCCGACGGCATACCACAGGCAACACTCTATAAAGCCACCAAGATCGGAGCACGCGCATTTGCCGGCAGCAACATACGATACATCAATTTCTATGACTATTTCGACGCAGCGCATAACCGCCCGCAGATCGAAGAGATCGGCGACTATGCCTTCCTCGACTGCAAGGAGTTCATAGGCTACTTCCCCGGCTCGCACGACGTAGTGGTGCCCAACACCGTCAAGAAGCTCGGCAAGGGAGTATTCAAAGGGTGTGAGAAGCTGACCCGCATCGTCATAGGCGACGGCGTGGAGGAGATACCCGAGGAAACGTTCGACGGCTGCGAAAATCTGGACCTGATCACCCTCGGCTCGTCAGTTAAGACCGTCAACTGCGACATTATCTGCAACACTATTGTCATCCGCTCGAAGGAGCTGCCCGAATTCAAAGGAAAGCTTCGCTGCAAAGTCAATCCCACTGAAGCCAAGCCCATGTTTATCACAGGATATAATCTCAAGGGCAATGACGACATCGAGCACTTCAGAGATGTCACCGACGCCGGCCCCTGGGGTAAGGAAGGCATCACCATGGGTGGAACCTTGAAATTTGATGTGTCGCCCGAGGCGCTATACACCTACGTCAACTACACCGACACCATAACGCTCGACTTCAACTCCATATTCCGCATGGAGGACGAACTCTATAGCGAAACGTATAACAAAGGATTCGGTCGCCACTACCCCTACCCTTGGGAGAACTCCATATCATTCTCCACATACACCAACAAACGGCGCGTGCCCGAATGGACGCCGGTAGCCGTCTCTGACTGGCCCGCCGATGCCCGCGCCGTGACGCCCATCATCAACAAATACGGAGATTTCGCCCGTCTTACCTTGATAAAGTTTGCCGAGGCGAGCAAGGGCAACGGCACGCAGCCCTACCACGTGCTGCTCCGAGCTAACGACGGCACCAACCGCGAGGTCAACTACCCCATCTACGTGAAGGATGGCATAAAGACGCAGTCGATCTCTCTCACCTCGTCGGGCGGCAACATATTATCGGTCGGCCAGTCAAGCTTGATAAGAGTGACACTTGAACCGACCAACGCTACCGGCGGCAACTACATTTTCACATCCGACAACAAAGATGTGGCCATCGTCGAAAACGACGGCAGTGTCACCACCAAAGGCGTAGGAACCGTGACTATCACCTGCCGCCTTGACGACAAGTACTCGAATTATCCCGAAGCCAAGATAGAACTCACCGTCGTAAAAGAGGGTGTATCTCGTCCGGCGCGCGTATGGAAATACCACTTCCCGTTCAACGAAGCGGGCACGAACATGCTCCCTAACGGCGTCACCCGCACGGCCGCCGACTATCACTTCCTGACCATAAAGCCGGCCGAGGGCGAAGTCACCGAACAGCCCGAGGCTATGATAACCTTCCCCAATGCCACAGAAGAGAAGATTAAGGCGATCGAGGATAAATCATCTCTCATCACATACCCGTATGATTCATATAATTTTGCATATCCGGGATACCGCCTGGGCATTTTTGTCGACAACCGCCCCGGCCAACTTACGGTCACCCGCAAGATAAGCGAATGGATCGAAACGCTTAAAAACTCCAACGGAAAGAACTATACGTCGACCTACCGTTTTCAGCTCGACATACCCTCTAAGCTGACTTTCGGCGACACGGAGTATGCTGTCAAAAAGATCAGCGCCGGCGCATTCGCCAATAGCAACATCGCGCGCATCGACATTCCCGAAGGAGTGACCGAGATCGGCGACTACGCCTTTGCCTTCGCCGAAAATTTCTATGGTATCGAGAGCAACGCCCACAACACCATCATACCGTCGACCGTAACGAAGATCGGACGAGGCCTGTTCAAAGGCTGCAAAAACATGTACAGCATGATCATCGGCGACGGAGTGGAGATCGTGCCCGAGGAAACGTTCGCCGGATGCAGCAGCCTGCACCACCTTGGATTCGGCGCCAATGTCAGAGAGATCAACTGCGGATTCGAACTCCATGCCGTATCCTCCGACAACGCCTGCGAACTTGCTTTCCGCTCGGTCGATCCGCCACAGATCAAGGATGATGTGACGATCAATTATCCTGTGAAAAAAATCATCGTCATGGTGCCTGCCGGATCGGAACAAAAATACAAAGAGGCGTTCCAACAGCACTCAAACCCGACTGTAAAAGCACTCGCCGATTACATCAAGCCTTTCTCCCTGCAATTCAATAAAACGAAAGAGATAAAGGCTTATGCCGGGCAGCTCATACCGCTGTATTATAATCTTGTATCGCCGTCGGTCCACAGCGGAGCCACCACATTCTATTTCATATATCCGGCCGAACCCGGCTCGCCGGGAGTCGCACCCTTCCAGGGCACGATCGGCAGCAGCGGCTCATATGAGTCGCCCAGCGGCAACGCCGGAGCGCATGGCGCCTATCTGACGATCGATTATGACGACCCCGACGAGGTGCTTGCCGGCAATATTATCGCCAACCACTCAAGCACGCCAGCGATCAAGGTCAAATACAAGCATCCGGGCGAGCATGAGGTGAGGCTGACCACTCTCGACGTATCCCGCGCGAGCGACGTAGTCAAGGTCACCACCATCGAAGGCGTGGCAGTGGTAAGGATCGACATTTCAGCACCGACGGCCATCCGCCCGGGAACCACAGCCAAAGCCACGGCATGGCTCCAAGGCTTCAATGGCCAGACTCCCACCAATCAGGGCGTAAGATGGCAAGCTATCAATCCGCCCGACAAGGAAGTGATAAGCATCGATCCCGAAACCGGAGTGATTACCGCCCTTCAGGTCGGAACAGCTACAATCAGCTGTCACAGCACCGATCCGCTCTGCTCCGACATAGGCAACCGACGCACCATCGAGGTCAGCGAACTCATACAGCAGGTGAAGCTTATGGCCGTTGACGAAGAGGGCAACGAACTCTTCGAAATCAAACCGGAGGGTGCTGCAGGCACACTGTCGAACGACGAATGCGGCATCTACGAATGGACCGGCAACAAGATCCGCACCAAGCTGAAACTGTACCCGGAGGGAATCGAGCTCGCGCTTGATGACCATAAATGGAGAAATACGTGCGAGGCCGAGAATCCGACATTTACCACCAACTTCTGCGCCATCGGCGACGGCTCACAGCCTGAATATGACATGAACAACATGGTCATCGACTGCCGCCGCGGATATGCCGAGGGAGAGAGGGAGGGCTACCCCTATGAAATCCTCAACCTGGCGATCTCGAGCTCCAGGATGCTTAACGCAAGGCCGTTTGAAGCCCGCTATCCGATCCGCGTCAAGACCGAGATGAAAGATATCGACATCGAGGTGCCCGAACCGCCGGCTCCCGACCTGCCCGGAGCCGACGAGGAGCATGTGCTGGTGGTCGACGACGAACACACCGACCGCATCGACCTCAACGTGCGCATCGACAAGGATGCCACCGACCGCTACGTAATGTGGGAGGTGGAGGACAAGGATATAGCCACCGTTGCCGCCCTCGACGATGAAGGCAACGAGATC
>JAIDKJ010000439.1 GCA_029051835.1 Paramuribaculum sp.
GCCTCAACTACATCGCCGGCAAGCGCATCGACGAGGTCAACAAGATGGCCGAGCTCGGTACTCGCATAGCCCACGTTGACGGCGGAGTGCCCAATATCCAGATCACCCTGCCGGCGCTTCAGGAGAAGTGGCTCGGACAGCTCATCTATTTCTTCGAGAAAGCCTGCGGCATCAGCGGCTATCTGCTCGGAGTCAACCCCTTCAACCAGCCCGGTGTGGAAGCCTACAAGCGCAACATGTTCGCTCTGCTCGAAAAGCCCGGCTACGAGAACGAGACAGCCGCCATCCGCGCCAAGATGTAAGCCGATGCGATCTATGCTGACATGCCACAGGCCTGTCAGTAAATCCGCACCATAACAGACAACCGTCCCCCGATACCGGTCAGGCATCGGGGGACGGCTCTGTTTTAATCAAGAGGATATTGCCGTCGGCAAACGCTTCACGGCAACACCTCAAGCGATAAGGATAAAAATCAAGGCTGGGCTATGTAGTTGCTCACCTTGAGATTGGTCACCTTGCTGTCGAACTTTCCGGCCTTGGCCAGCGGCAGAACGAGAGTCTGCAGGCGATACATCTTGTTCTTGCCCTCGTTGTACCACTCGGTGGTATTGTCGAGGCTGCAGAAAAGCTTGCCGTTGACATACAGACGTGTAGCCTTATTGGTGCCGGTGATGCGGATATCAGCCTTCTCGCCCGGATATGGACGGAAACCGAAATCATAGAGATAGCCGTCGCGCATGAAGCCCAGCATGCCCTTCACAGGGTCGGCGAGATAGAGGACAGCGTTGTCCGACTCCAGAAGCACCGTTCCGGGCTTTTCCGACACACCGTCGAGTGTAAATTCAAGAGTCCAGTCATAGCCTACGTCGGGGATGCCGGTCGACTGTCCGGGGCGCAGCTGCGCCGTTTCGTAGACTACCGACTGCGGCTCGCCCACGCGGGCCAGACGGTTGACGCCGGGAGCCTCGGCAAGCAGCTGCGAGGCAGTGCGGAACTCGCTGTAGGGGAGCGTCACCGACGGACCGTCCCACAGCTTGGCAGCCATGACGGGAAGGGCGTCCATCACACGGTGGTGCACATCCTGCACCGACACGCCGTTGCCCACATGGTCGTTCCACACGGCGAAATATCCTCCTACGAGGGCAGTGTCGCGCTCCTCGAACTTAACCGATCCGACACGTGCGGGAGTCCACTCCGAGTAGAGCCACTTCGTGTTGAGATAATCGTGGTAGTAACCGGCGTTGGGCACTATATACACCATGCCGTCGGGGATGGAGTTGATCTTGAATCCGAGGCGCGCCATCTCCTTTGGATCGGCATAGCCGTTATACCATGCGTCGAGCATCACGCCCTGGGTCTTGACGGGAGTTTCGCCGGGAGCAGTCGACAGCGATCCCCACACCCAGGGGGTCTTGCCGTAGCCCTCTACCAGACGGATGTAATGGTCCATGAACGCACGGAAGCGCTCGGCCGTTTCCTTCTGCTTGTCGAAACCGGGATAATCCTTGCCGAACTCGTCGGTGCCGATATGCATGTAGCGACCGGTGAACACCGGGTCGGGGCCGCCCAGATATTCGTGGAATAGCGAGTCGAGAAACGGCATTGTGGCCGGGTTGAACAGATCGAGATGATCCTCGCCGAACTCCTTGCTGCCGATGCCGCGATAGCGGGCGAATGCAAGAGCGTGGGCGGGTATGTCGATTTCAGGCACGATCTCCACCATGTCGCCGAGCGATGAACGCTGCAGGTCGCGCATCTGCTGCTTCGTGTAGTAGCCGTCGCGCGAGGTCAGGCCGGGAAATGTGTCGCTTTCCATTCGGAACGCGGCGTAGGTCTTGTCCCAGTCATTGGAAAAGTAGTAGAGAAAACCGTTGT
>JAIDKJ010000440.1 GCA_029051835.1 Paramuribaculum sp.
GTATTCAGGAAATCCTACATCCTCGTGCATGAGGACAACAACTGGGTCGGCAATTATACAGATTCCAATAAATCGGGATTCTGCGTAACTTCCCGCATCTACCAAAATACCGGAATGGAAACGTATGGAAGAGAAATCATGATCGGCGATGAGATCAGACAGTTTATCGGCAAGGTGACTATCGACGACAACGGCAACTACGACGTAGATCTCACCGGGCTCGACAAATTTTTCTCCTCTAGAGCGCTCGATGATCCTAATCCCAACAGCGTATCGCATTACGGCCCCGACGACAAGGGATATGTCCCCGGATTCGAACGCGGCACACCGCGATTCTTCCCCTACATGTCGGTGACCGACGAACAGGGCAACCTGGTGATGCGCGAGGAGAACTGCGTGAACCGCCCCGTCAGCTACGCCCTCAGCTCGCTCGAGGAGCATCCCGACAACCACCCGGAGAATATCGAGCTCAACGACGACCTGCTCGATGCACAGATGAAGGTCATGAAGGTACAGGTGAAGAAAGCCGATACCGCCGATGACTACACCGCACAGTTCACCGCCGACGGAGTAGCCCTGCTGTGGGATATGTTCGGCACCGACCAGGCTCCCTCAGAGCCGGAAACGGAAGCCGCAATGGCTCTCGCCGACGAGGCCGACGACACCACTGCCGGCGATGACACCGCCGAACCTGCAAAGAGCGTCAAGGAGCAGCTCGCCGACCATATCGCAGCCGGAACGGATCACTTCGACGTCACTGGCATACTCCGCAAGCACACCGACGGCAAATATGCCATACAGGTGGAGAAAATCATACCCACACCGGTCGACAGCCCCGCGCGATTCTTCGCCGACGGCAAGGAGATCAATGGTGACACCTACGGATTCGTAAAGCGTATCAACCTCACCACCGACACCCCCGAAGGAGCTGTCATCAAGATGACTGTCGGCGACGGAGAGCAGGAAACATACGACCCCGAAAAGCTCAAAGGCATTGAGGCCGACACCAAGGTGAGCATCAAGCGCTCCGCACCGGGCGTACTCGAAAGAACCACACCCACGACGATCACGCTCACAAAGCTCTCGACCGACGTCAACACGCTCGCCGAGATGGCCAAGGGCGACAACGCCAACAATCTCTACCACTTCCGCAAGCATCTGAAG